>JANXOP010000276.1 GCA_025357755.1 Kofleriaceae bacterium
GTTCTCGAGCTCGCGCACGTTGCCCGGCCAGTCGTAGTCCATCAGCAAGCGCGCGGCAGGACCGGAGATGCCTTGGACCGGCTTCGAGGTGCGCCCCGCGATGCGCTTGAGGAAGAATTGCGCGAGCAGCAGAATATCGCCGGCGCGCGCACGGAGCGGCGGGACGGGAATCGCGACGACGTTGATGCGGTAGAAGAGATCCTCGCGGAACCGCTTCTCCTCGACCTCGGTCTCGAGATCGCGGTTGGTCGCCGTGATGACGCGCGCCTCGAACGGCACTTCTTCATCACCACCGACGGGGCGGACCTTGCGTTCCTGAAGGACGCGCAGCAGCTTGACCTGCATCTCGATCGGCATCTCGCCGATCTCGTCGAGGAAGATCGTGCCGGCTCCCGCCTGTACGAAGAGACCCGCGCGCGAGCGCTTCGCATCCGTGAAGGCGCCGCGAACGTGACCGAAGAGCTCGCTCTCGAGGAGCGGCGCCGGCATCGCCGCGCAATTGACGGCGACGAACGGCTGCTCGCGACGTGGCGACAGGTTGTGCAGCGCGCGGGCGACGAGCTCCTTGCCCGTGCCGGATTCACCGGTGACCAGGACGGTCGCATCGCTGTCCGAGACGCGACGGACGAGCTCGATCGTCTCGCGAATCGCGGGTGACGAACCCGCGATGCCGTCGATCGCGCTGTCGCGATTCTCGGTGCGCAGGCGCTTCACTTCGCGCTTCAGGGAAAGGTGTTCGACCGCGCGCGAGACCGAGATCGCGAGCGCGTCGATCTTCACCGGCTTGGTGATGAAGTCGTACGCGCCAGCGCGAATCGCGGCGATCGCGGTCTCGAGCCCACCTTGACCCGTGAGCACGATCGGAAGCAGGTCCGGGTGACGCGAGCGCAGCTCCTGCGTCAGCTCGATGCCCGTCATGCCCGCCATCTGCACGTCCGTCACGACCACGTCCGCGGGGGACGTGCGGAGGTGCTCGAGCGCCGCTTGGCCGGAGGTCACGGCATCGACTTCGAACCCGCGCTTGCGAAGGCTGTCTCGCAACAGCAGCGCCGTATCCTCTTCGTCGTCGACAATCAGGATCGTTCCGGTCACGTCGGACATCTTACCTTTCCGTCGCCGAATTCGCTGTCATGCAGCTGGGCGGCGCCCCATCGCGAAACTGATGATCGCCATCACGAGCGCGACCAAGAAGATGATCTTGGCGATTCCAACGGCGCTCGCCGCGATGCCGAAGAACCCGAAGACGCCCGCGATCAGTGCAATGATGAAGAACGTGATTGCCCAGGAAAACATAGTGGCCTCCTGGAGTCAGGCTCATTGCTCGATCGATGCCAGCGACGCTAACGGGCGAAACCCGTAGATTCGGGCCAGCCGCACGGTCACCCGCAACGAGCCGGTTCATGCCCGCACGCCGCGCGGTGCGGTCGTAGCTGTTTGGGGCTCGGGACATCGCTGAGCTGTCCTTTACAAGCACAGTGCCAACGCCAAGTCTGCGAAACGGTCACGCCGCATTCGCCAGCCCTGCAGAAGCGCCCACCTGTGGCGAGCGCGTTCGCACGCTGTGGCGCGGACGAGCACACAACGCACGGCGCACGAGTCGCGCTCCCGCTGTAAGTGCCTAAAACCCGATCGCCAGTCGAGCCAGCGCGAGTTGGTCTTCGAGATGCACAGTACCTCGATCACGAACGAGCCACCTACGGCAACCGGAAGCTAGCGTTCCACCCACGCTGGCAGGATGCCCGAGACCCCCGCAGTCGCTGCGGGTCCCGCCCAGTAACTCACCACCCCGAGTTACTGGGCGGTATTTTTTTTGTCCGGCGGTGCGAAGAATACACTCGTCATCTCCGCGGTCGCAGCGACGGCAGCTGGACCTAACGCGGCGAACTGCGGATCGTCTGCCTTGATGTGGTTGATGAAGATCTTGCGCCACAGTGCATGAAGCTTGCGCGGCATCGGCGCATCGATCGGCGGATCCGCCTGGGGGATGTTCGCGACCCACGCGAGGTCATCGCCGAACGTGTCGATCAGCCACGGTCCATGCGGCACGGCGCCGAGTGGCAAGAAGCCGAACAGCGCTGGATGATCGCGGGTCGGCGTGACCGAGGCGAGCACGGCGAGATCCGCGGCGCCGAATCGGCTGACCAGGCCGGCGGCTCGCGCCGCACGATCGAGCCGGCCCGACGCGGCCTCGAGCCGCGCGCGCTCCATCGCGAGCGCGATCGCTTCGTCCGCACCGATCGCGGTCGCGTACGTGGCCGGCGCCTCGACCGGGGCCATGCGCGTGGGGATCGCGCCGACGAGCTGGAATCCGCGACCGCGGGGCCGCGCGAGCTCGGCATCGAGCCGACCGAACGCCGATGCATCCGCGCCGACCACGAGGTTCGCGCGCAACGCATTCGCGGCGACGACGTCAGCGCGCTCCGGCGGCAGCGGTGGCACGAGCTCGAGATCGGGACGCAAGCCCGCGACGGTGCGCTCGTACTGCAGGGCGAACCAGGTCGTGGGCCGCGTCGCGATGAACGTGCCGGGGCCCGCGGGGATGCGATCGGTGAGATCCGCGACGAGCCGGCGAGGTATCGGGCCTGGATCCTCCGCCGTGAGCGTGGCGCCCATCGCGAATGCCGCGACGAGCAGCGGGGCTCCACACGCGACCACCGCGAGATCGCGCTTCCATCCGGTGAGCTCGGTCGCGGCCATGCGTGCGATCGCCGCGGCGACGATCGCGGCACCGACCACGAACACCGAGAGCATCACGGCCGCACTCGTCCCGACGAGGATCTCGTGCGTGGCGGCGAGCAGTGCGATCCCGGCGACCACGCGCGCATTCGGGAGGCCGGTCGTGGCCCCGACCCCGAAGCCGAGCATGCCCACGCCGATCACGACCCCCGCGGCACCCCGCCCCGAGGCTGCGACCGCCGCGACCAGGCTCGGATGAAGGCCGGGCATGCGGCCGAGCGCATCGAACCACAGGAGCATGATAGCGAGGCCGATCGCACCGACGACGACCGCGACGAGCTGTCGCGGCGCGCCGACCCAGAGGATGACGGCGAGCAGCAACGCGGCGCCGAGCCACGGGGCACTCCCGATCACGACCCCGCTCGCGACGAGCGCGACCACCGCGAACCGCACGTCGCTGCGATCACGCGTGTAGGTCGCCGCGCACGCGATCGCCCAGACCGCACCGCACGCCGCGAGGATCTGCGAGGTCGCGAGGCTGTCGCGAAATGGCGGCGCGAGGAACAGCAGCACGGCCGCGATCACGCCCGCGGTCGGCTCCTTCGGAACCAGGGCGCGGCTGGCCGCGACGACCCCCGCGAGCGTCAGGGCCCCGAGCGCCGCGCCGAGCACGCCGAGCCGGAAGCCGGCCTCGCCAAACGGCAGCAACGCCGCCGCGCCCGCGAGCACGTCATATAGAGGGGACCCGGCGGAGTGATCGAGGCGCACCGCGAGCACCGACCGGGTCGATTGCAGGGCCCAGCCCGACCCGCCCGCCGCGTCGAGCACGAGCAGGACGAAGGCGAGCCCCAGCACGATCCACTCGAGCTTGCGGCCAGCCATCGCCCGCAGGCTGCCACAACCGCGTTATGATTATTTCCTCGCATGGCGCAGATCCGCTTGGTCGACCTCTGGCTCCGTAGCCCAGCGGCCCATCCGACTGCCTATCGCTCCGTGATGGTGCTCGCCGAGAAGTGGGCCGAGCAGCGGGTGTTGATGCGCGCCTACGCGCAGAGCCGCGATCAGACGATGCCCACGATCCTGCTCCACGGCGTCGAGCTCGCGATCGGTCCGGCGAGCATCGACGTCAACGGGCCGTGGGGCATCCACGTCGGCGAAGGAAGCGAAACGATCGAGCAGCGCGCCCACAACGTGAAGTTCGGGCTCGAGGATGCGGCCCGCCGGCTCGCCGGTTCCAAGGGCAATCCGCCGCGCCTCGCCGACGAGGAATCGTCGTTCGAGCGCGAGCCGACCGGCAACTGGGCGCCGGGAACACCGCGCGTGCTGCCACGCGATACCCAGCGCGGCTCGTTCAACCCGAGCCCGCCGATGCAGGTGGTGACCACGCCGAGCGCCGCGCGCGTGCCGCAATCCCAGGCCGCCACGATCGTGATCCAGCAACCCGCGACCCATCTGGCCCAGGGGACCGCGCCGCAGGCAGGAGCGGTCAGCGCGCCCTCGAATCCCGAGCTCCGGAAGACTCCGATCCGCCGCCATGCCGCGAAGACCAAGCCGCCCAGCCCCGTGGGTCCAGGCGGCCGAACCGCGCTCGGGTACTCCTCGGGAGCTGGCGCGCAGTCGGCGATCGTCCGGCTCGGCCTGGCCCCTCATGTTTCGGCCTACCTGGGCCGCCTGGCCGACCGCGAGGTCCCGACCGACTTCCACCTCGAGGCCTCGGAGCGCCGTGTTTTGAACGCGATCGGCGAAGCTCCGCAGCTGTCGGCGGAGGTGATCGGCACCCTGATCGCCCCCATCACCGACGATGACGCGGTCAGCTTCATGGAAGAGCTCCAGAAAAAGCTCGAGACCTACGGCCTCGGGGACCTGGTCGAGCCGGGCGAGCCCAGTGGCCCGAGCGGCGACGTTCCCACGTATCGGATGAAGCGTTAGATCGTTTCTTCGATAGGGCGGGCCGTGGTAACCAGACTCGCCATGCAGGTTCGCATCGAAGATGTCTCTCCCGTCGAGAAGAAGATGTTTGTCGAGATCCCGTGGGAGACCGTCAGCGAGAAGCTGGGGAATCACTACAAGGAGCTCAGCAAAGGTGTCGCCCTGAAGGGCTTCCGCAAGGGCAAGGTCCCGCGCCCGGTGCTCGAGCAGGTCTACGGCCAGCGCGTGCAAGCCGAGGTCGCGTACGAGCTCGTGCGCGAGTCGTTCTTCCAGGCAAACCAAGAGCACAACCTCGCCGCCGTCGCCGAGCCGCGCGTCGAAGAGGCCGCCGCGATCAAGAAGGGCCAGCCCTTCACGTTCGCCGCGATCATCGAAGTGCGCGGCGAAGTGACGCCGGTCAACTACACGAAGCTCCCGATCGAGCGCCGCAAGCTCGCCATTCCGGAGACCGCCGTCGACGAGGCGCTCGAGCAGCTCCGTCGCGAGCACACCGAGCTCCGCCCGATCGAAGGTCGCGAGGTCACTGCCGCGGGCGACATCGTCGGGCTCTCGGTCACCGGCACGATCGGCGAGCACCAGATCAACCAGCCGCAATTCGCCGTCGATCTCGACGACGAACAGCGCGAGCCGCTGCCGGGGCTGCGCCAGGCGCTGCTCGGGCTGCCGCTCGATACCAAGGACAAAGAGATCGAGATCGACGTCCCCGAGGACGCCAAGGACGAGACGATTCGCGGCCGCAAGGCGAAGCTGAACGTCACGATCCTCGAAGTCCGCATGAAGGAAGTCCCGGCGCTCGACGACGAGTTCGCCAAGGACACCGGCAAGGGCGACACCCTCGACGCGCTCAAGGCCACGCTCCGCAAGGAGCTCGAGACCAAGGAGCAAGACGGCATCGATCGCGAAGCGCGCGAAGCCGTGCTCCGCGAAGTGATCAAGAACAACCAGATTCCGGTCGCGTCCTCGCTCGTCGAGCGCTCGGTCGAGCTCCAGTACCAGCGCCTGCGCCAGATGCTCGGCATGAAGCCGGAGCGCGGCAACCCGGGCCTCACCGACGATCTCAAGGACAAGATGCGTCCCGCCGGCGCGGATGAAGTCCGCGGTCAGCTCGTGCTCGAAGCGATCGCCGATAAAGAAGGTCTCACCGTCACCGACGAGGAGATGGCCAAGCACATCGAAGAGACCGCGAAGTCGCGCAACATGGCGCCCGCGAAGTTGCGCGCCGAGTGGCAGCGCGATGGCCGCCTCGACAACGTCGGCTACTCGCTGCGCCAAGACAAGGTGCTCAAGTACCTCGTCGACAACGCGACCGTGACCGAAGTCGAGAAGCTGACCGCGCAGGGCGTGTCTATCACCACCGACAACTTCGCCATCGCCGACAACTGCCCG
>JANXOP010000307.1 GCA_025357755.1 Kofleriaceae bacterium
GGAGGAGCCACGTAACCGCCGCCGTACTGAGGCTGATAACCGCCGAACGGCGATCCCATCCACATCCGTGCGAGCGCATCGGTCGCGGCCATCGGGATCTGCGCGAGCGGGCTATAGCCACCGAGCGACTGCACCCCGCGCTTGGCCTGGAGATAGAGATCGAGCGCGTTCGTGACGTAGCGGCTAAAGAACTCGGCGAGTGAATCATCCGAGAGCCGGATCATCTGCGTGAGCAGCTGGGTAGGCAGAAACTTCGCGGCATTACCGGCCTCGAGCACGACCTGCACGAGGCTTGCTTGGGTCAGGTCCTCGCCGGTCTGCGCATCGACCACGCGAACATCGGTGCCGCCGCGCACCTTGGTCGCGAGCTCGTCCAGCGTGATGTAGCGCGAGTCCCCCGTGTCGTAGAGGCGGCGATTGCCGTACTTCTTGATGAGGACCGTCGCCACCGCTGCACCTTACGAGGACCCATGTCGCACTGCAAGAGGGCATTTTGTTGCGCCGCAAAAGAAGCCTTGACAGATCCTCATCACGGTCGCTAGCGTGCGCCGCATGTCGACCCGGATCGCTAAATTCGTGCTGCGGTGCAGCATGCTGGTTCTTGCAGCGTGCGGGTCGAGCTCGGGCACGGTGTGCACGAGCGACGACCAGTGCGCCTCGCACTTCTGTCGCGCGGATGGCACGTGCGGCCCGGCTACGACCGATGCTGGTGATGGCAGTGGGAGCGGTAGCAACGTCGATGCCGGTTCGAACGCGCTGTGCACGCCGAACCACGACGGCATGATCAGCGCGAATGAAGTGCCGCTCGCCGCGGGCAAGATGGCGGACTACCGGATCGCGACCGGCGCGGTCTGGAGCACGCAAGGCACGGCCTCGACCGGGAACACGCGCACGTGGTCGCTGACGGGTGCGCTCACGAACGATGCCGACAGCGCGGTCACCCTCGATGCCCCGGCGGGCAAGTGGTGGGCGGGAGACGCGGGCTTCGCGACCGCGACGTACGTGACGACGCTCGCGAAGGGCTCGGATCTGATGGGCGTGTTTCACGTCGACTCTACGGGCGTGACCCTGCTCGGGGTCGTCTCGCCGAACGGTGGGACGGGCTACACCGAGGTCGTGTATACGCCGCCCGCGCGCATCCTCGCGGTGCCGTTCGGAGCGAGCTCGACCTGGACCTCGACGAGCAACGTCGTCGGGTATGCGACGTCTTCGAGCGTCACCTCGTACGTTAACTACACCGAGAAATACGTCTCGAGCGTCGATCAGACCGGCACGATGGCGACGCCGTACGGAGATTTTCCGGTGCTCCGCGTCGGCACCGTGCTCACGCAATCGCAGCTCGGCACGGTCTACTACTCGGTGCATTCGTTCGCGTGGATCGCGGAGTGCTTTGGCTCGGTCGCCACCGCGACTGCCCCGTCGACGACCACCGAGACGTCCGCGGTCGAGTTCGGCACGGGCAGCGGCGACGCCGAAGTCCGCAGGTTGATTCCTTGAGAGCACTCGCCTCATGCGCGCTCGCGCTCGCCCTCGCGGGCTGCCCGAGCTTTCACGCGGGTCCGCTGCCAGGTGCGCCCGCCGATGCGACGTTCGTCGACGTCGACGGCGTCCACGTGCGCTATCGCGAGACCGGCTCGGGTCCGGCGGTCGTGATGATCCACGGCTACGGCGCCTCGCTCGAGAGCTGGGCCAGCGTCGCGCCCCCGGTCGCGTCACATCATCGCGTGATCGCGATCGATCTCAAGGGCTTCGGCTGGACGAGCCGGCCCGAGGGCGATTACTCGCCGGCCGCGCAAGCGGACCTCGTCTGGCACGTGCTCGACAAGCTCGGCGTCGACGATGTCGCGATCGTGGGCCACTCGTGGGGGACGTCGGTGTCGCTGGCGATGGCGGTCCAGCATCCCACGCGCGTGCGGCGCGTCGCGCTCTACGATGCGTACGTCTACGACGATCAGGTGCCGAGCTTCTTTCGCTGGGCGCAGAAGTCCGGACTCGGCGAGCTCCTGTTCGGGCTGTTCTACACCGAGCGCATGGAAGACCGTGCGCCACTCGCGTACTACGACGAGCGCTGGGTCACGCAGGCGCGCGTCGAGCGCGTCGAGGACAGCATGGACCGACCCGGCACGACGGCGGCGGCTCTCGCGGTCGCGCGCGGCCACCACTTCGCGGCGCTGCACGAGCAGCTGCGTGGCTTCGCGAAGCCGGTGCTGTTGTTGTGGGGTGCGCAGGATCAGGTGACCCCGGTGAGCTTCGCGTATCGGCTCGTCAACGAGCTCCAGAATGCGAAGCTCGAGGTCTATCAGCACTGTGGTCACATCCCGATGGTCGAGGCGCACAACGCCTCGACGAGGGACCTCGTCACGTTCCTCGACACCGATCGGTCGACCGCGGAGCCCGAGCCGGCACCCACGCCGGCGCCGGCGCCGACCGAGACCAGCGGCGGCGGTGGTGGTGGCACCGGCGGCACCGACCGCAACGCCGCGCAGGTCGATCCGGAAGAGACGCTGAAAGTTCCCGAGGGTTTCGGGCCGCCGCCCGTCGACGATTCGGATCGGCTGCCGCTCGGCGCGGACCTCGCGTCGCTCGGCTCCGAGCTCACACCGCGGTTGTATGCGGCGCCGCGCGAGAAGGTCGAGCTCGTGATCCACGGCGCGCTGCGCGTGCGCACCGCGCAGCTCTACAACCTCGATCTCGATCGCGGGCTCGACACGACCGGCAAGCCGATCTTTCCGATCCCGCTCGGCGGCGGTCAGCTCGTCCAGAGCAACGACATGCGGGCGCGCACGGATCTCGCGGCCTACGCACCGGGCATCGGCGTCGCCGTGAAGGCGCGCGTCGACTGGCTCGATAACGTCGCGCTCGGCGGCTCGCCGGATCTCGCGGGTGGTTCGCCGGCGACCAGTGGTGGGCAGCGGCCGACGACGGTCGTCGTCAAGCGCGCGTGGGCCGAGGCGCTCACGCCCGCGGGCACGCTCGCGGTCGGCCGCATGGGCGCGCACTTCGGGCTCGGCATCAATGCGAACGGTGGCGACTGCGAAGATTGCGACCACGGCGACGCCGCGGATCGCGCCGCGTTCGTGGCGCCGTTGTTCGGTCACCTGCTCGCGGTCGCCTACGACTGGACTTCCAGCGGCCCGTTCACGACGAGCAAGGAGGGTGGTCGCCCGATCGCACTCGAGCCGAGCGACGCGGTCGCTGGCCCGACGCTCGCGATCCTCAAGATCCACTCGCCCGCGGCGCTCGCGCGCCGCGCCGCGGCGGGCAAGACCAGCGTCGAGTACGCGGTGTATGTTTCGCATCGCACGCAAGATCGCGACGTCCCGGCCTCGTACCTGCCGACCGCCGCGCCGGTCACCAGCTTCACGAGCAACGACCTCAGCGCACGTGGCTTCACGGCGACCGCGACCGGGGGCTGGTTCCGGATCTCGAGTGACCGGTTCCGGCTCGAGGCCGAGCTCGCGTACCTCGCAGCGAATGTCGCCCAGCCCTCGCTGATCCCGGGTGCCGCGGTGACCGAGCCGATCACGTCGAAGCAGCTCGGTCTCGCGGTCGAGAGCGACGTCAACGTCGGCATCGGTAAGATCGGCTTCGATCTCGGCTACGCCAGCGGCGATAGCGCGCCGGGCTTCGGCGCCTTTCCGGCCGCGGGCCAGGCCGCGACCATCCCGGGCCAGTTCGATGGACCGCAGGCGAGCGCGCCGGGCGATCGCACCGTCGACAACTTCCGGTTCCATCCCGACTACCACATCGATCAGATCTTGTTCCGCGAGATCATCGGCACGATCACCGACGCGGTGTATCTGCGCCCGCACGCGAAGATGACGCTACTCGAGGTCGGCGGTGGGCACCTCGAAGCCGGCGCCGCGCTGATCGCTTCGTGGGCGGTCGAAGCGACCTCGACGCTGAGTGGCCAGCGCGCGCTCGGCATCGAGCTCGATCCCGAGCTCCGCTACGTCAGCCGCGATGGCTTCGCGCTCACGCTAGATTACGGCGTGCTCGCACCGGGTGCGGCGTTCGATAACACCACTCTCAAAGCGCAAACCGCACAATCGTTTCGCGTGCGCGCGGGGTTTGTATTCTGATGCGCGCTGTCATTTTCATGGGTCTCGCTGCTTGCAGCACGAACCTCACGCCGCAACCGTCTCCGACGCCGGTGCTTCCGAACTGCGTGCCGAACCGCGATGGTCAGATCACCGCCGACGAATTGCCGATCGCGTACGGCTTCACGGTCGACTACTACGCGGGCTCCAACCGCACCGTGAACCTCGCGCCGACGAACGGAATCTACGATCTGTCGGTCGAGGCTGCCGATGATGTGGTCGTCGCGCTCGGCCCGATCCAGCTCGCCGCGCAGTGGTACGCGGATCAGTTCCCGACCGGCCAGTTCACGGTCGACGCGGGCTCCGGCCTCGACGGCATCTATCACCAGGATGATCGCGCGCTCTGGCTCGACGGCACCGCTTCGCAAGAAGCGGCCCCGGCGGCGGGCAAGACGCTGATCCGCTACGCCGATCCGATCGCGCTGCTCCGCTTCCCATTGACCGCTGGCCTGACCTACTCGACGACCGCGGCGCTCGCGAGCGCCACCGTCGCGGGGTTGCCGTTCGTCGGCACCGACAAGGTCGATGTCGATGTCACCGCGGGCGAGCGTCTCGACGTGCCGTACGTCGAGTTCTCGCCGGTGCTGCGCGTGCGCACGAACGTGACGCGTACGCCGTCGACCGGCACGCCGGTGGTGAGCAAGCGCACCACGATCTTCATGTTCGAGTGTTTCGGCGAGGTCGCCCGCGCCGAGAGCAAGCCAGACGAAGCCGCCGAGGACTTCACGACCGCCACGTACTTCCGGCGGTTCGCGCTCGGCCAGAAAGTGAGCACGCCCTAGATGACGACGATGTGGGACATGTGGAAGAAAGGCTTCGGAGCGTGGGAGAAAGTGACGACGCAGTTCGTCGAGAAGACGCTCTCCAACCCGAGCGTGATCGGTCCTGCCGGCGCGCTGCTCACGACCGTGATGAAGACCAAGGCCGCGAGTGATCAAGCGATGACGCGCTGGTGGTCGATGTGCGGCTTGCCGAACCGCCGCGATCAGGAGCTCACGCTCCACAAGCTCAACCAGATGGAGAGCCGCTTGTTCGATCTCGAAGAACAACTCCACGCACGGAAGGCCCCTTAGCCATGGATGTCACGAAGCTCCTCACGATCGCTCCGGCGCCCGCGGCCGTGTTCTCGCGCCTCCCCACCCATCGCGACAAGCCGCGCTTCCAGGTCCGCGACCAAACCGGCGCGTGGCAGCCTGTGTCGTGGGGCCAGTTCGCGATCCAGATCCGTGGCGTCGCACGCTGGTTGATCGATCACGACGTTGCGGTCGGTGATCGGGTCGCGATCTTCGCGGCCAACTCCGTCGCATGGGCGAGCGCAGCGCTCGGCGCACAGACCGCCGGCGCGGTGTTCGTACCGATCTATCCGGCCTCGACGCCCGATCAGGTCGCGTACATCCTCGCGCACGCCGAGATCAAGCACGTATTCGTCGCGGGTAAGGAGCCCTCGGCGCGCCTCGAGAAGGCGCTCGCCCAGCTCGCGACCAAGCCGCAGATCATCGACCTCGACCGCTGCGCGTGGGCGATCGATTCGACGGTCTCCGATCCGCACTCGGTGCAAGCCGCGGCGAGCCGCGATGCGGTCACACCCGCGATCGTCGACGCGCGCTACGACGCGCTCGAGCTCGATCACCCGGCCGAGATGCTCTACACGAGTGGTACCTCGGGCAACCCGAAGGGCGTGCCGCTCTCGCACCGCAACGTCGGCTCGAACGGCCGCGATTGGCTCGAGAGCAACGCGCCTCTCCTCGAGGAGGGCGATCGCGATCTGTTGTGGCTGCCGCTCAGCCACATCTTCGGCTGGGGCGAGCTCTGCGCCGGTAACTTGCTCGCGTGGGAGACCTACCTCGCGACCCCCGCCGATGCGCTCGAGCTGCTGCCGGTGATCGCGCCGCACGTGTTCATGTCGGTGCCCGCGTACTGGGAGAAGATCGCGCGGCTCGTCGCGGCGCAGGCCGATCCCAAGGCCGCGCTGAAGACCATCACCGGTGGCAATCTTCGGTTCTGCCTCTCCGGCGGAGCGGGCCTCAAGGTCGAGATCAAGCAGCAGCTCCACGCGCACGGCATGTTGATCATCGAGGGCTACGGCCTGACCGAGACCTCGCCGACGCTCACGCTCAACCAGCCCGCGTCGTACCGGTTCGACACCGTCGGCAAGGCGTTCCCCTCGGTCGAGCTTCGCCTCGATGACGACGGCGAGATCCTCGCGCGCGGCGACAACGTGTTCAAAGGCTACTTCAAGGATCCCGAGGCCACCAAGGCCGCGTTCACCGACGACGGCTGGTTTCGCACCGGCGATGTCGGGCGGTGGACCGAAGACGGCTTCCTGCAGATCATCGATCGCAAGAAGGACATCCTCGTCACCGCCGGCGGCAAGAACGTGCCGCCCGCGAACATCGAGGCCAAGTTCGTCGACGATCCGGTGATCGAGCGCCTGGTCGTCTACGGCGATGCGCGCAGCTACCTCGTCGCCGCGATCTGGACGCGCCCCGAAGTGCCCGCCGGCGAGCGCGACCAGCTCGTCGCGCAGCGCGTCGAGGCGATCAATGCCGAGCTCGCGCGCTACGAATCGATCAAGAAGTTCTTCATCGCGGAAGCGCCACTGTCCGTCGAGGATGGCACGCTGACCTCGTCGCTCAAGCTCCGGCGCAAGGCGGTCTACGAGCGCCTCAATGCTCGCTTCGAAGCGCTGTACGCGTGATGAGCCCGACCAAGTCTCCGCTCGATTCGATCGTCGCGCTGTGGAAGCGCGCGCCGAAGGGCCCGGCGCTCGTCGGTGCGACGCCGCACACCGTCGTGTGGACCGAGAACAAGTGGAAGCTGATGCGCTTCGCGCCGGCGGTCCCGAAATTCAAGACGCCGATCCTGATGGTGCCGTCGCTCATCAACCGCTGGTACGTGCTCGATCTCGGGCCGACACGCTCGCTGATCGAGTGGCTCGTCGCGCAGGGCCACGAAGTCTTCTGCATCGATTGGGGCACGCCCGGCGCCGAGGATCGCTACCTCACGTGGGACGACATCGCGGGCCGTTACATCGGGCGCGCGACGCGGGTCGCCGCGCGCTACAGCGCTTCGGGCAAGGTCCACATGCTGGGCTACTGCCTCGGTGGCACGCTCGCGACCACGTACATCGCCGCGTTCCCCGAGCACGTCGCCTCGTACCTCGCGCTCGCTGCACCGCTCGATTTCGACAAGGCCGGCATCATGACGACCTGGACGCGCGTCCCGACGTTCGACATCGGCGCGATGATCGCCGCGTTCGGTAACGTGCCGTGGCCGCTGATGCAGGCCACGTTCAAGATGTTGAAGCCCGCGGGCGACATGGTGAAGACCGTCGCGCTGCTCGATCGCGCGTGGGACGACGAGTTCCTCGAGGGTATGCTCGCGACCGAGCGCTGGGGCAGCGACAACGTCTCGTTCCCCGGTGCGTGCTACGCGCAGTACATCCAGGAGCTCTATCGCGAGAATCGCCTGATCACCGGCGGCTTCTCGCTCGCCGGTCGGCCGGTGAACCTCTCGGCGATCACGTGCCCGATCCTCGCGATCGCGTTCACCGACGATCACATCGTGCCGGTCGACAGCGCGGCGCCGATCGTCGAGCGCACGTCCTCGATCGACAAGCAGCTCGTCGTCCAAGGCGGTGGGCATGTCGGCGCGGTCGTGTCGCGCAAGGCCGCCGATCGGCTGTGGCCGATCATGTCGAAGTTCTGGGCGACCCGCGCGGCGTAGGAGCGCTCCGCTGACGAGCGGCGCGGAAGCAAGCGCGCGCCAACCGGAGCGAGCGACGCACGGCCTGGCGGTGGGGCGGCGGCCGGCGCTGGCTGCTGCTGCTTCGCTCCGCGACGGGGGCGGGCTACGCCGGTGCGATCGACCCGGCCAGCAGGGACACCTGCGCCGGCCCGTCTGGCAAGACATGCGGCTGATGCCAGGAAGTGAGCGTCCGGTCAACCGC
>JANXOP010000312.1 GCA_025357755.1 Kofleriaceae bacterium
ACGAGTTACCGTCCCCATTTTGCAGCTCGTGTTACGTGAGATCGATGGCGCTGACACTCCTGCTTGTCCGGCTCGACCCGACGGCGTTCGCGAGGGTCGAAGCGAATCCCGCCCAGCTGTGCAACGTCCTCGATGGCGAACCGTTCGCGCCCGAGCTTGGCATCGCCGCCACCGACATCTCCAGCCTCGACTACCGCGAGGTGGCGACCTACTGCGAGCAACACGATGCGCCATCCGGCGAAGGGGATGACCACGACGGCGTGCTGCGCGACCTCGGTGCCGACGGCACGCTCGCGTTCGACACCGGCCACGGTCCCGCGTTCTGCGTCTCGCCCGCGAACGTGAAGCGCGCAGCTGCCACGAGCATCCTGGTCACTCGCGACGCAGCCTCGACGGCCTTCTACGCCGCCGCCGAACATATCGTGGGGATGATCGTCTGGTCGGGCCCGCGCCGTGCCTGCCTGTGCTGCGACTATCTCACGCTCGAAAATCCGCCGTTCGAGATCTGTCCGGTCTGCTTCTATCAAGACGATACGACCGTGCTCTCCGATGGCGCCGTGCGGAGCGCCGGCGCCAATGTGGTGACGCTCGACGAGGCGCGCGCGAACTATCGAACCTTCGGCGCGTGCGACCCACGATCACGCGCGAACGTGCGGGCGCCTCGTAGATACGAATATCGTCCGATCGAGTAACCGTCCCTCTTCGGACATATGATCACGCAGCGTTGCGCGTCGAAGAGTGAGAAAACGTTACCGTCCCCTTTGGGGTGCCATCCTTCCTACTTCGTGATCCGCTTCGTGGTGAAGCCCTGCTTCTCCATCAACGCGATCACGCCGCGCGGACCGATCAGGTGGTCCGCGCCCACCGCCACGAACACGTTGTCCTGCTCGAACAGCTTCGACAGCTTCGGGATCCAATCCGCGTCGCGCTTGTAGACCAAGATCTCGTCCTCTTCGTCGAGCTCGGCCTTGGTGTAGCCGGCGCGCAGCATCTTCGTCCGGGTCTCGTCATCCATCCCGGGCGAGGTGTCGGTGCCCGCGCAGTACTGCGCGAGATCGTCGTGGCTATCCTTCTGGATCTCGGCGCGGTCTTTGGTGGTCTCGATCGTCGCCTTCAACATCCGGAAGTCGAGCAGCTTCGCGAGCACGTTGTCCTGGAACGCCGAGGTCTCGAGTCCGGTCATCGCGATCTGGTGCTCGGTCGCGCGTGCCTGGATCTGCGACTCGAGGGTGTTCGAGATGTCCTCGTAAAGCAGCATCATCTGGAGCGCCGCGCCCGTAGGCTCGCCGACGACAAAACCATCGGCGGTGGTCTTGCCGACGAGCTCTTCGAAGTGGCTCCAGTCCTTGTCGCCGAGCTTCTCTTTCAAGGGCTCGGGCGGATGCGTGACCCCACTGGCATCGTCGGGTGCGATCTCGAACACGACCTGCGATGCGTGATCGATCGTATCGGCCACGACCGGCGGGAACTTCGCGAGCCCGACGCTGATGTGGCGCGTGCCCAGGATGTGCGAGGTCTTGCCGTTCTTGGTCACCTCGAAGAAGAACGCGCCCGTGACACTCGGGCATGCCTCGTTCGCGAGCTTCGCGCGCTCGGCGAGGCTGAGCGTGTCGGACACCGGCGGCGGTGCATTCCACGGATCGGGCGCGCCACCATCGCTGGCGACCACGGGGGCCTTCTTGTCGACGACGACCTGGCGCGGCTCGTCGTGCTTACAGGCAAACAGGGCAACCGCGAGGACCAGCATCCGCATCGCGGAAATGTAGCAGCTAGCCGCCCGACGTACCGATCGCGAGGCGCGTGAGCCCGGCGTTCTTCGCCCGCTCCATGATGTTCACGACCTTGCCGTGCGCGACGGACTTGTCGGCTTTCAAGATCACCTGGGTGTTCTTGTCGCGCTTGTACGACTCGACGAACACCTGATCGATCTGGGCATCGGGGATCGTGTGACCACCGATGTCGACATCGCCTTGCGTCGGGATCGTGAGCACGAGTGAGGCCTTCGACGAATCGATGTCCTGCGCCTTGCCCGAAGGCAGGTTGACCTTGAGACCGGACTTCTTCTCGCTCTCGGCCTGCGCGGTCTCGTCCTTGGTCTGTTTCTGCTCTTTGCGCGTCTGTTCGACCTCGGCGAGGGCGGTCACCATGAAGATGACGACCATCACGAGGAAGACGTCGGTGAGTGGCGTGATGTTGATCTCCGCGAAGATCCCATCGTTGCCCTCTTCTTCTTCGTCGCCGGAGCTAGGCAGCTTCCCGAGAGCCATCTTTCACTCCTTTCACGTCTTCTGACTTGCCGCTCGGTTCGAGCTTCTTGCCGCGGACAGGTTGCGAGTCTTGCGGCGCATCGAGCAGGAGCTCGAGGAACTCGTCGGTGAGGAGCTTCATCTCGGTCGCGACGCGACTCGCGCGCTGGCTGAAGTAGTTGAACAAGATGACCGACTCGACGGCGACGAGGATGCCGGCGGCGGTCACGATCAAGGCTTGCGAGACAGGGCCGGCGACATCCGAGAAGCTGACCTGCTGGCCCTTCTGGAACCCGCCGAGGCCGGTGATGATGCCGGCGACGGTGCCGAAGAGGCCGACGAACGGAGCCGTCGCGCCGATGGTGCCGAGCATCCACAGGCGGGTGCGTAGCGTCTGATTCACGCGCAGGCGCTCGCGGTGCACCGCGGTCACGACATGATCGGGCTTCGAATTCTTGATCCGCTCGTAGCCGACCAGAAAGACATCAGCGATCGGGCTCTGCGAGCGCTCGCAGGCGGAGCGCGCCGCATCGACTTCACCGCGCGCGAGGTTGCGGGTGACGGTCTCGCCGAGTGCGCGGGCGCGCGTGATGAAGTTGAACTGCGCGATGAAGCGTTCGATGGCGACCGCGAGGGCGATCACCGAGAACGCCACGACCACATACATCGCGCCACCGCCGTGGCTCAGGAGCTCCCAAACTGATTGATCCATAACTCGCTCTGTCTGCCGTGGTTACCTGGTCTTAGCACGCTAGGGCGCGAACGGGGCGCGGTATCCCCCGCCGTCGAAATCGAGAAACACGGGCGCGGTGACGGCTTGGGCCTGGACACCTTTTCCCGTGAGCGCCGCGCGAATCGCGGTGAAGTCACCTCCGAGCAAGGCTGGCATCGTCGCGTCGGAGACGGCGTTGTCGGTCGTCAAGATCGGGAAGATGCCCACGTCGCCACGCGCGCGAAACACGAGCCACGCATCCTTGCCGGTCGCACCCGCGCGGGTC
>JANXOP010000278.1 GCA_025357755.1 Kofleriaceae bacterium
TGGGCAGTTGGGCGGCGACGGCGGTGCCTACGATGTAGGCAGGCACGAGCATCTGGACCTCCGCGGCGGGCGCCGTCTTGATCGACGCGTAGGCCTCGTAAGACCCCGAGGCGGCGATCGCGGGGATCGAGAGCAGGAACGAGAACCGCGCAGCGTCGGTCCGGGCGAACCCGAGCAGCAAGGCGGCGCAGATCGTACCGCCCGACCGCGACACGCCCGGCACCACCGCGAGGCTCTGGGCGAGGCCGATCAGGATCACGTCGTTGAGCGTGATCTGGTCGAGCGCGCGATAGCTGTCGCGGCCCGACGAGATGTGATCGACGACCCAGATCACGATACCGAACAGGATGAACATCGACGCCAGCACGTAGAGCGAGCGGAGGTCACCTTCGATGTGTTTTTTGAGGACCAGGCCGACGACGCCGAGCGGAATCGTACCGACCGCGAGCAGCCACGGCAGCCGGCCCTCGGGCGTGCCCGGCCGCGAGAACATCGCGCCCGCGACATTCACCAGATCGGTCCAGAAGTAGGCGACCACCGCGACGAGCGAGCCGAGCTGGATCACCGCCGTGAAGGCGGTCCCACTGTCGGACTTGCCGAGCAGCGCCGGCACGAGCCTGAGGTGTGCACTCGACGAGACCGGAATGAACTCCGTGAGCCCTTGGACGAGCCCGAGCAACGCAGCAAGCCACAACGACATCGCCAAACCACGCTAACATCTTTGGCGTGATGAGACTCGTTCTGGCGGTGGCGGTCGCGGCGGGTTGCGGCAGCCGCGTCACGCCACCTCGCCCCGAGCCGGTGGCGCCGGCTCGCGGCGCCGGCCCCGTTCAGCCCACGGGCGTTGCCTCCGCACCCGGTCCGTCCGACGAGGAATGTGGCGCGCTGATCACCCACGCGATCGACCTCCAGACCCAGGGCGATGCCGCGCTCGGCAGCGCCGATCGCGCGACCCTCACCGGCGAGGTCCGCGATCGGGTGTTCGAGCGGTGTCGCGCGATGCCGCGTGCCACCTATCGCTGCGCGATGGCTGCGACGTCGATCGCCGGGTTCACCGGTTGTGAGTGAGCTACGCGAGACCGAGCAGCTCGACTTCGAACAGTAGCGTCGCGCCGCCGGGGATGAGGCCACCGCCGACACCCCGTGCGCCGTAGCCGAGCTCGGCCGGAATCACGAGCGTGCGCTTGCCGCCGACCTTCATCGACATCACGCCTTCATCCCAGCCCTTGATGACCTGACCGACGCCGATCTGGAACTCGAACGGCTCGCCACGATCGACCGAGCTGTCGAACTTGTTGCCCTTCTTGCCGTCGGTGTAGAGCCAGCCCGTGTAGTGCATCACGCACGTCTTGCCCTTGGAGGGGCTCGCGCCCGTGCCGACCTGCGTGTCTTCGTAGTTGAGCCCGCTGGGGGTCTGCGTCATCGCCATGGCACGAGATATATCACTCGCACTGGACCATTTGCTCGAGCTGCCAGGTTTGCGCGTGGATGATCCGTTGCGCTCGTTGCTGGGTCTGGCGCTGGCTACCGACCACGCGCGTGATCACGACGAGCTGGACCAAGATCTGCGCGAGCATCACGATCAGGAAGGTCCATGGTGTGCGTTGGCGCCGCGGGTCAGGGATGGTCGGCGCTGCCATCGTCCGTCATCGATGCGATCCTGCCACGGCCTGCAATTGGCCGCGCGATCCGGGGTAGGCTGCAAGGGTCGCCGATGCGCGGGTTCGTGTTAATCGCCGTGGTGGCGGGATTGGTGGTGGGAGGGCGAGAGGCCCGAGCCGATGCGGTCCTGAATTTCGGCACCGTCCCGACCACCGGCGAGATCCGCTACTTGAGCGCGACCGCGACGAATCTCGGCACGACCTCGATCGACGGCGGGACGATCAGCGGTGATCTCGACGGCTGGTTCTCGTTCGCGGTCACCACGCCCGCGAGCTGCGATTTCTCGAGCACGTGTCATTTCTCCACCCCGCTCGTGCTGAGCAACGTGGTGACGCCGATCGCATTCCGCTGCGCGCCGCCACCCGATGCGATCGGGACGCGCGTGGTCACCGTGCAGCTCGCAGGTGCGCAGCACGCTGCGACGCTCGTCTGCACCGCGGGCGGCGCGGTGTTCCAGCTGACCCCCGCGACGCACGTGCTCGATTTCGGCGCCGTCGATCTGCAGCGTGAACCGGCGCTTCCCGCGAAGAGCGTGATCAAGGTGAAGAACATCGGCACCGCGCCGGAGACGATCGGTCCAGGCACGCTGACGGGGGCCCGCTTCACCGCGGCAGCGTTCGCCACGCAGACGCTGCAGCCCGGCGACGAGTTCGCGATCGCGGTCAGCTACTCGCCGACGACCGAAGGAAGCTCCAGCGCTCCGGATCTCGGAACGTACGGTATCTCGCGGACGGTCAACGGCAACCCTTCCTTCATCTCGTTCTCGCTCCAGGGCTACGGCACCGATCGCCACGCCCTGCTGTTTTCGGTCGACCCGGTTCCGGACACGTTCGTGAAGCCGGGAGGCGCCGCGCCGACGATCGACGTGACGATCGCGAATACCGGCGGCGCGCTCCTCACCTTGTCCAGCGCGAGCGTGGTCGGCGATTCGTGGTCGCTCGCGAACCCCGATCTGGTCGACCTGCCGGGAAATTCGCGGTTTGCCTATCACCTGCGCTTCGCGCCGACCGTGGCCGGCATCGACAACCCCGCGACGCTCACGGTCACCACCACCGATCTGAACGTGCCCACGCTCACCGCCACGTTGAACGGTACGGGCAAGGAGCGGAGGGTGACGATGGCTCCCTCGACCATCGACTTGCAGTATGTCGCGGTCGGCTCCACGGCGAAGATCAGCGATGGGACCCGCGGCGAGCTGCTCCAGATCACGAATCAAGATGCCGAGAACGAGTTCGAGATTCGCTCGCTCGTCATCCTCGGCGGCGAGCAAGCCTTCGCGATTCCCGATGCGGTCGGCACCACGCTACCGCCACTCACCACGCTGTCGTTCGATGTCATGTTCTCGCCGCTCCACATCGGCGCGTACGA
>JANXOP010000332.1 GCA_025357755.1 Kofleriaceae bacterium
CGCCGTTCGCGGCGATCATCAGATCTTCGATCAGCTCGCGAGCGCGGTTCCGGTGCTGGAGCTCGAGATCGACGATCTCGCCGTTCTTCATCACGGGGTTCGCTTCGATCGTCTCGAGATCGAGTGCGCCGTGCTGATGGCGAACGGCGCGCAAGCGCTGCGCCGCTTCGTCTTGAAGCTTCAGCTGGTCGGCGATCACCGCGCCGCCGTGGGGCGCTTCGCCGTGACCTTCCAGCCACGCGCCGACCCGCTCGTACACGAGCTTGGCCTTGTTGGTGACCTTCGCGAGGTAGATCTTGGTCTGCGCATCGTCGAGGTTGCCGTCGGCGAGCACCACGATCTCGGTGACCACCGCGAGCCGGTCGCGGCCATCTTCGAGCAACGAGGTGCGATCGGTCGAGAGCTCGAGCGGGAGCATCGGGAAGATGTGGACCCCGGTGTAGAGCGAGGTCGTGTTCGCATGCGCGAACTGATCGACCGGCGAGCCCTTCGGCACGAGCGCGTCGACATCGGCGATGCCGACGAGCACGCGGATCGAGCCATCGTTCAAGCGCTCGGCGACCTCGATCTGATCGAGGTCACGGGACTCCTCGTTGTCGATCGACGACCAGTTCGAGGACCGGAGGTCTCTCGCCGTTTCATCGGGATCTCGCGCAGGAATCGAGGCGGCGAGCCCCGGCGGGAACGCAGAGATGAAGCCGTTGTCTTGCACGACCCGCGTCGCGACCTGCACCATGTCGATCTCATGAAACGTCATCGTGCGAAACGATCCGTTGCTCGACCCGGTGAAGTCAACGATCTCCAACGACGATCGCGCGCGCTCGATCGCACCGATCTCGCTCGACTCCAGGATGCCGCAGTACGCGGCGCCAAGACACGTGCTTCGGGGAGCGCTGGCCAGAGCTCTACCCGAGCCAAGCGCTCGACCACCGCGCCTGTGGTCGTCGACGACGCGATCCGTGATCCCGAGCCGGTGGTCACCGAGGATCAGCGCCTGCTCGATACCAGCGCTGCGGCCGATGCCCCGGATTTTCGCCGCACCGATTCGTGGCGCGTGTTGCGGATCTTCAGCGAGTTCGTCGAGGGTATCGATGCGCTCGCCGACGTGCGCCGCGCGGTCGCGATCTTCGGCTCGGCGCGGACCACGCAAGATGATCCGTACTACGCGGCTGCACGGCGGACCGCCGAGCTCGTCGCGCAGGCCGGCTACGCGGTGATCACCGGCGGTGGGCCCGGCATCATGGAGGCGGGCAATCGCGGTGCGCGCGAGGGTGGTGGCCGTTCGATCGGCTGCAACATCGAGCTGCCGTTCGAGCAGAAAGCGAATCCGTACGTCGATACGTTGGTGAACTTTCGCTACTTCATGGTCCGCAAGACGATGTTCATCAAGTACTCGTCGGCGTTCGTCATCTTCCCTGGTGGGTTCGGCACGCTCGACGAGCTCCTCGAGGCGGTCGAGCTGATCCAGACCGGTAAGATCTCCCACTTTCCGGTGGTGCTCTACGGGTCGAAGTATTGGGGAGGCCTCGTCGCGTGGCTGCGCGACACGGTGCTGGCCTCGAACAACATCGCCGAGGCCGACCTCGAGCTGCTCCAGATTGTCGATACGCCCGAGGCTGCGGCGCTGGCCGTGATGGCGGCAAAGCACTGAACGGTGATATCAACGCCCGGCATGAAAGAGCTCGCTCTCCAAAAGTTCTCGCAGCTCGCCAGCTCGCTCGGCGTCACGAAGCTGACCCCGGATGAAGCGCAGGCGATCGTGGGCCTCAGCCGCCTCGCGATCGATGCCGACCGTTCGGTCGATGGCGACGAGCTCGATCTGTACGACGACCTCGGCGACTTGATCTGCGAGCTCGCGGGTACGGATGCCGACGAGGTCGTCGAGGCCGAGGATCGCAAGCCGCGCGGCGATGACGATCGCACCGCGCGGATCGCGGATGGCACCGGCAAGCTCACCGCCAAGCCCGCGCGCGAGCTCGCGTACGCGGTGGCCTATCTCCTGACCGTCGCCGACCTCGCGATCCAGCCCGAGGAAGACGCGTACCTCGCGATTCTGCAGGACAAGCTCGGGATCTCCGAAGACCGTCAGAGCGAGATCGCCGAAGACGTCAGCGAAGCGATCGCCGAGAACTAGTTGGCGCACCAGCTCGCGTGGCTCGCCGGGATGTTCGGCGGGGTGGTCGTCGTGGCCGCCCTGGTAAATCGTTTTGCCCGTGCGAATCGCCATCGGCTGCGCCGCGCGGTCGTCCTGTTCTCGCTGTTCGCGGTCTCGACCGTCGCGAGTCTCGCCTTCGCCAGCCTCGATCCACGCTGGTCGAACGGCTTCTCGGTCGCGTCGGATCTGTTCGCCGCGTTCACGATCGCGAACACCGCCGGCATGCTGCTGTTCCTGATCATCATGCCCGCGATCTTCGTCGGCCTGCCGATGATCGCCGGCGACCTCGTCGTGGGGCTCGCGTACCTCGTCGCATTGGTGGTCGTGCTCTCGCGCCACGGCCTCGATCCGACGAGCGCCCTCGCCACCGGCGCGGTGGTCAGCGCGGTGCTCGCGATCTCGTTGCAGACCACGCTCGGCAACATCCTCGGCGGCGTCGCGCTCCAGCTCGATGGTTCGATCCACGAGGGCGATCGGATCCGGCTCGAGAACGGCAAGGCCGGCAAGATCCGCGCGATCCGCTGGCGCCACACGCTCGTCGACACCGGGGCTTCGACGATCGTCGTGCCGAATGCGCTGTTGCTCTTGAACAACATCACGATCCTCGGCTGGCGCGGCGAGCCGCTGATCCCGCAGCCGGTGAACATCCGGTTCGGCATCGACGTCCAGCTCGCGCCTGATCGGATCACGCGGATCGTCAACGATGCACTCGCCGCGTCGCCGGTGGAGAATGTCGGGACCCAGCCGGCGCCGAGCTGCAAGTGCGCCGACCTCCTCGGCGGTGATGGGTTCGCGACCTACAGCGTCGATTACACGGTCATCGATCCGGATCGCGCCGACGACACCGCATCGCGCGTACGCTCGCGCGTTCACGCGGCGCTGCGTCGCGCGCACATCAAGCTCGCGGTGCCGGGTCGCGCCGCGGTCGTCGAGATGCGCGATCGCGTGATGACCGAGCGCGATCACGAGGAGCAGACCGCGAAGTACCTGACCGCGCTGCACGCCGTGCACCTGTTCTCGGCGCTCTCGGAGCAGGAGCTGCGCACGCTCGCGGAAGGCATGATGTACGTGCCGTTCAGCGCCGGCGAGACGATCCTGCGCCAGGGCTCGACGGCCCACTCGCTGTTCGTGCTCACGTCCGGAACCTGCGAGGTACGCACGCGTGTCAACGCAGATCGGTCCGATCCACCCGCGGGTCCCGGTGTGGTTGGCGAGCGCACCGGCATCGTCGCCACGCTGACCGCGCCGGACTTCTTCGGCGAGATGGGCCTCATGACAGGCGAGCCACGCAAGGCCGATGTCATCGCGAAGACCGATGTCGAGTGCTTCCGCCTACTGCAAGCGACGTTCGAGACCGTGCTGACCGGACGGCCCGAGATCCTGACCGAGCTCGCCGAGCGGCTCGCGAGTCGCAATGTCGCTCTGAGCGCGGCGCGCGAGCACCTCGACGATGCGGCACGCAAGACCCGTCACGCGAGCGAGATCCAGCGGATCCGCGACGGGATCAAAGACTTCTTCGGACTCTAGCCTAGCAGCCCGGAACGGGGTTCGAACGCGTCGCTTCGTCGCCGGATTGGCGCGCGAACGCGAAGCGCACTACAGCGTCGCTCGCAGCGCGCCGCCGCGAAACACCCAGAGCTGACCGGGGATGCCGATCGTCCACTGCTCGTCACGGGTGAGCGGCACGGTCGCGACGACCGCCACGCGATCGTTCGGCGTGGTGACCTCGGCGAAGTTCACGCAGACGTCGTCATCGGCCAGCGTCGCCTGGCAGAACGGCGCCTTCCGGATCACGTACGCGAGCTTCGTGGCACAACGCGCGTAGAGATGCGTGCCGTCGCCGAGCAGGAAGTTGAAGGTGCCTTTGCTGCCGATCTTGGTCGAGATGTCGGCGACCGCTTGCCACAACGCGCGGGTCGATTTCGGATAGCTCGAAAACTTCTTCTGGAGCGCGGCGAGCAGCGCGCAGAACGCGTACTCGCTGTCGGTGTTGCCGATCGGTTGGAAGCGGCCGAGTGCGAGCCGATCGAGCTTCTTCACCGTACCGTTGTGCGCGAACGTCCAGTTGCGACCCCAGAGCTCGCGCGTGAACGGATGCGTGTTCGCGAGCGAGACCTCACCGCGCGTCTTCTTCCGCACGTGCGCGATCGCGAGTAGCGTCTTGATCGGATTCGCGCGCACGTAGCTCGCGAGCGGGGATTTCGCCGCCGCGAAGGGTTCGAGGAACGAACGAACCGCATTGCCATCGTAGAGCGCGAGCCCCCACCCATCGGCGTGCGGGCCCTTCGCGCCGCCGCGCAACGCGAGACCGGAGAACGAGAACACGATGTCCGTCGGGACGTTGCACTCCATGCCGAGCAACTCGCACATGTACGGCGAGGATCTTAGCGTATTATGCGGAGCGGCGAACGATGCCGACGAATCTCCAGGTCAACGGAACCACGCTCAACGTCGAGGACACCGGGCCGGGCTCGTCGGGCGAGACCATCGCCTTCAGCCACGGCCTGCTCTGGGATACATCGCTGTTCGCGCCGCAGATCGCCGCGTTGCGCAGCACGTACCGCTGCATCGCGTGGGATCATCGCGGCCAGGGCAAGAGCGCTGCGGACCACCGCCAGTCGATCGGTATGGAGCTCGTCGCGATGGATGCGATCGCCTTGCTCGAGCAACTCGCGCCCGGTCCGGTCCATTTCTGTGGCTTGTCGATGGGCGGCTTCGTCGCGATGCGGATCGCGGCGCGGCGTCCCGATCTGATCAAATCGCTCCTCCTGCTCGAGACCTCCGCGGATGAAGAACCGGTCGAGACGGTCGGGCGGTACCGGACCCTGACCGCCGTCGTGAAGCTGGTAGGGCCACGGATCATCGGCAGGCGAATCGCACCGATCATGATCGGCAAGACGACGATGCAGGATCCCGCGCGCACGCAAGACGTCGCCACCTACACGGCCACGATGACGCAACGCAAAGACATCTGGCGCGCGGTCAACGGGGTCATCGATCGTGCCCCGATCTACAGCGAGTTGTGTCGGATCAACACACCGACACTCGTCATGGTCGGGGACGAAGATACCGCCACGCCACGGCCCAAGGCCGATCGGATCGTCGAGGCGATCAAGGGTGCGACTCTCGAAGTCATCCCAGCTGCCGGACACTCGTCGACCGTGGAACAGCCCGCTCGGGTCACCGCGGGCATCCTGCGGTTCTTGGCCTAGAAGGCCCTCACACGAAGCCGCTCACACGAAGGATGAGACGGCACCCACACCCCGTGATACCGTATCGCTTGGGGCAGGTGTACTGAGTTGTCTACGGACTTACCAAAGAGCCTTCGGCTGCTCGTCGTCGAAGACGCTGACGACGACTACCTGATCCTACTTCGAGAGGTTCGTCGAGGCGGTTACGACGTCACCGCGGAACGTGTGACGACCGCATCCGAGTTGATCGCAGCGCTCGCGCGGCCGTGGGATCTGTTGATCACCGATTGGATGTTGCCCGGGTTCGGCGGCTTGCAAGCGATCGAGATCGCGGTCGCGCGCCACGAAGGTCTGCCGTGCATCGTCATCTCCGGTACACCAAACGAAGACGAAGCGATGGCCGCGATGCGCGCGGGTGCGCTCGATTTTCTCTCGAAAGACCGGCCGATGCGATTCGTGCCGGCGGTCGAACGCGCGTTGCGCGAAGCGATCGAGCGTCGCCGTCGCATCGCCTCCGAGCGCGAGCTGCGGATGAGCGAAGAGCGCTATCGCTCCGCGTTCGAGCTCGCACCCGAAGCGCTGCTCACGTTCGATCTCGACAAGCTCACCATCCACGACGCTAACATCGCGGCGACCAAGCTCTACGGTCGCACCGTCAACGAGCTCAAGACCGTCAACTTCATCGAGCTCTCATCGCCCAAGCTCACCGATGGTCGAGCGTCGCTCGAGGTCGCGACCGACGTGCTGTTGCGCATGCGCGGCGGTGCCGAGATCTCGCCGTTCGAGTGGGTCGCGAGGCACCAGGACGGCGAGGAGATTCCGGCCGAGGTCCACCTCGTTCGCCTGATCAGCGATCACACCCGGCTCGTGCGGCTCACCGTGATCGACCTGCGCGAGCGTCGCAAGCTCGAAGAGATTCGCCAGCGCACGATCGAGCTCGAGCTCCAGAACCGTCGGATCCAGGAAGCGAGTCGCTTGAAGAGCGAGTTCCTCGCGAACATGTCGCACGAGCTGCGCACGCCGCTCAACGCGATCATCGGCTTCTCCGAGTTGCTCCACGATGGCCAGGTGCCTGCGAACACGCCCGAGCACCACGAGTTCCTGGGCGACATCCTGACCAGCGGTCGTCACCTGCTCCAGCTGATCAACGACGTGCTCGATCTGGCGAAGGTCGAGGCCGGCAAGCTCGACTTCCGCCCCGAACAGGTCGATCTCAATAAGCTCGTTCACGAGGTCATCTCGATCACCCGCACCACCGCGGCCACCAAGCGCATCGTGGTCGAGTCCTTGGTCGATTCCACCCTGACCGAGATCCAGATCGATCCGGGCCGCTTCAAGCAGGTCGCCTACAACTACCTGTCCAACGCCCTCAAGTTCACTCCGGAGAACGGGAGGGTGACGGTCCGCTGCCTTGCCCTCGACGGCGACATGTTCCGGCTCGAAGTAGAGGATACCGGTGTGGGTATTTCGGCCGAAGACCAGGGCAGGTTGTTCGTCGAATTCCAACAGCTCGAGCAGGGCAGCGCGAAGCGCCACCAGGGCACGGGCCTGGGGCTCGCCCTGTCGCGCCGGTTGGTCCAGGCCCAGGGGGGCACTGTAGGTGTTCGTTCGACCGTCGGGATGGGAAGCACGTTCCACGCCGATCTCCCTCGCCTCAGTGCGATGGCGCCGAGCCTGTCGCGGACGATCACCCCGCGTAGCCGTGCCGGCGCCCGAACCATCCTGATCGTCGAAGATGATGATCGAGATCGCGAGCTGATCGCGAGCACTCTGGCCGGAGTGGGCTACGGTTTCGAAATCGCGCGGACCGGTAAAGATGCGCTCGCTCGGTGTCAGGAGCGCTTCTTCGACGCGGTCACGCTCGATCTCCTGTTGCCCGATATGAGCGGCCTCGAGGTCCTCGACACGCTGCGGATCGGCGGTTGGCTGCGCAACACGCCCGTGATCGTCGTGACGATCGTTCCAGAAGTGAAGACCGCGATGACGGTCAGCGAGATCCTGCGCAAGCCGCTGGATCGCGATGCCTTGCTCGCAGCCCTCGAACGCGCGGGGGTGCGGCCGGGTAGGTCTCAGGTGCCGGTGGGGAGTGGGGAATGAGTCGAATCTTGATCGTGGATGACAATCCGACCAATCTAAAGTTGGTGTCATTTGTTGTACGGGCGCATGGCTACGAGGTCTCGACGGCGGGCGATGCCGCTGCTGCAGTCGCATCGATCCAAAGCCATCGGCCGTCGGTGATCCTCATGGATCTCCAGTTGCCGGGCATCGATGGCCTCGAGCTCACTCGTCGGCTCAAGGCCGATCCTGCGACGCGCCAGATTCCGGTGGTCGCGGTGACCGCCTACGCGATGAAGGGTGACCACGAGAAGGCCCTCGCGGCGGGCTGCGATGATTACGTGACCAAGCCGATCGACACGCGCACACTACCCGCCGTGATCGCGCGGCACGTAGCTCGATCCGAGAGACCGTCGTGAGCTCCGGACATAAGATCATGGTCGTCGATGACAACTCGGCGACGCGGCGAATGGTCCGCAACGCCCTTGTCCGCAATGGCCACGAGGTCATCGAAGCGCCCGACGGCAAGACCGCACGCGAGCTGATGGCCTCGGAGAAGCCGCGCGTGGTGCTCCAGGATCTGATGCTGCCCGATGCCGATGGCTTCGTGCTCGTCGGCGAGCTGCGCCGCATCGCCTCGACCGAGGTCTCGATCCTCGCGTTCTCCGGCTTCGTCTCGAAGCTCGATGAAGCGCGGGTCTCGCACGTCGGCTTCGACGACATCATCCCGAAACCGATCGCGCCGTCGCGCTTGGTCCCGCTGATCGAGTCGCATCTGCCGCTCTCGATCAACACCTCGGAGAAGTTCGGGCGCAATCGTCGCCTCGTGATCGCCGATGACGATCCGATCCAGTTGAAGCTCGCCTCGTTCCGCCTCGGGCGGCTCGGCTTCGAAGTCGAATCGGTGACCGATGGTGCCTCCGCGCTCGCCGCGATCCGCCGCCGGCCACCCGATGCGGTGGTCTCCGACGTGATGATGCCAGAGCTCGATGGCTTCGGCCTCGCGATGGCGTTGCGCCAGGATCCCGAGCTGCGCAGCGTGCCGCTCGTGCTCGTGACCTCGAGCTACATCGAAGCCTCGGATCGTACGCTCGCGCGCCGCGCGGGGGCGAATGATCTCGTCCTTCGCACGCCAGATCTGACCGCGCTGATCGATGTCCTGCGCGATACGCTGATCGAGAAGCCAGGCGACGTGCCCTCGCCATCACCGGAGCTGCTGCCGGAGCTCGAGCGCGAGCGCAATCGCCGCGTGTTCCGCCAGCTCGAGCGCCAGGTGATGCTCAACACCGGGCTCGCGAAGCGGTGCAGCTCGCTGGCCTCCGAGCTCACGGTGCTCACCGGCATCGCCGAGGCCGTGCTGCGCAACCGCGATGTCGATGTCGCGCTCGACGAAGCGATCGCGAGTTGCTTCGACGCCGGTGGCGTCTCGTACGGCGCGCTGTACCTCGTCGAGGGCGAAGCGCTGCGCGTCCGCACGCTCGGCGCAGAAGTGCCGGTCAAGAAGCCGATCGAGACGTTCTTCGATCGCGAAGAGAAGCTCCGCAACGTGATCGCCACCGGCTCGACGCTCTACGTCACGAACGGCGCCGACGCGGATTCGCTGAAGTTGCTCGACGATGCCAACGGACGCGCGGTGCTGATCGTGCCGCTGTCGAATACGGCGGGTCCGCTCGGCGCGCTGATGATGGTGTCGCGCGAGCGCGATCTCGATGAAGCCGATTGGCGCGTGTTCGCGCAGGGCGTCGGCACGCAGATCAGCCAGGTGCTCACGCTCGCGCGCGCGTATTCCGCGCTCGAGGCCGCCGAACGAAAGGCCGAGGAGCACGCCGCGGTGCTCGAGGCTGTCGTCGAGAGCGCCCCCGACTACGTGATGCAACTCGATCTCGAGGGCACGATCGGGTTCATCAACCGGATCGAGCCGCCAAATACGATCGAGCAGATGATCGGTTCGAACTGGTTCGAGCAGATCAGCCCGGAGCAGCGCGCGAAGGCTCGCACCGTGTTCGACAGCGTGATCAAGCACGGCAAGCCCGTCGAGCTGGAGCTCAACGTGCTGCGCTCCGAGAACCACGTCGGGTGGTTCGCGGTCCGCATGGGCGTCGTCAAGAACAAGGACAAGGTCGCGACCGGTGTCGTGATCGTCGCCCGCGATGTCACCGAGAAGAAGCAGACCGAGATGCAGCTCATGCTCGCAGATCGGATGGCCTCGGTCGGCACGCTCGCCGCAGGCGTCGCGCACGAGATCAACAATCCACTCGCGGCCGTGATCGCGAACCTCGACATGGCGGAGCACGACATCCTCGCGCTCGGTAACCGCGTCGAGCTACCGCCGGATCTCGTCGAAGAGATCCACGATGCCCGGATGTCCGCCGATCGCGTGCGCGAGATCGTGCGCGACCTCAAGGTGTTCTCGCGTGCTCAAGAAGATCGCCGCGGCGCGGTCGACGTCAAGAAGGTGCTCGAATCGACGCTGCGCATGGCCCAGAACGAGATCCGGCATCGCGCGAGGGTCGAGAAGGTCTACGGTGATGTCCCTCGCGTCGATGCGAACGAAGGCCGGCTCGGCCAGGTGTTCCTAAACCTGATCGTCAACGCGGTCCAGGCGATCCCCGAGGGCAACTACGACAAGCACAAGATCAAGATCGTCACCGCGCTCGAGGACGAGCACGTCTTGATCACGGTCTCGGACACCGGCACGGGCATCCCGCCGGAGGTCCAGCGCCGGTTGTTCACGCCGTTCTTCACGACCAAGCCCGCGGGGGTCGGCACCGGCCTCGGCCTAGCGATCTCGCATCGCATCATTAGCGGGCTCGGCGGCAACCTCGATTTCGTGACCGAGGTCGGTAAGGGCACCACGTTCCGTGTGAGGCTCCCCATCGCCTCGGCGCAACTCGCGCCGATCACCGAGAAGATTCCACTACAGATGAAGCTGCTGCGTCGCGGTCGCGTGCTCGTGATCGACGACGAAGACTCGCTGGTCCAGGCGATCCGCCGCTACATGTCGCAGGACCACGAGGTCGATGGAACCACGAGCGCGCGCCAGGCGATCGAGATGCTCGCGCGTGGAGAGCGTTACGACGCGATCGTGTGCGATCTCATGATGCCGCAGATCACCGGCATGGATGTCTACGCGGCGGTGTTGAAGCTCGATCCCTTGCTCGCCGAGAAGATGATCTTTGTCACCGGCGGTGCGTTCACCGAAACCGCGCGCAACTTCCTCGATACGCTGCCGCCCGGTCGCCATATCGAGAAGCCCTTCGACTTGAAGTCCCTTCGTGCGCTGATCAACGAGAAGATGACATAGTCCCTCCGTGGACTTCGACTACCTGATCGTCGGCAGCGGCTTCGGGGGCAGCGTCTCGGCGCTGCGGCTCGCCGAGAAGGGCTATCGCGTCGGCGTCGTCGAGATGGGCAAGCGGTGGACCGCGGACGACTTTCCGAAGACCACCTGGAACCTGTGGCGCTGGATCTGGCGCCCCGGGCTCGGGCTCAAGGGCTTCTACAACATGCGGCCGTTCAAGCATGTCGTGATCCTGTGCGGCAACGCGGTCGGTGGTGGCTCGATCACGTACGCGAACACGCTGCTCTCGCCGCCCGCGACCGTGTGGGGTGAGGGTTCGTGGAAGGGGCTCGCGGACTGGGCCGCCGAGATGCCAGCGCACTATGCGACCGCACGCAGGATGCTCGGCGTCACCGAGAACAAGATCCTCGGCGATGCGGATCGCGTGTTGAAACAAATGGCCGAGAGCGCGGGCATCGGCGATTCGTTCTACAAGACCGATGTCGGCGTGTACTTCGGCAAGGCCGGGGTGAAGGCGCCGGATCCGTTCTTCGGGGGCGAAGGACCGGAGCGCACCGGCTGCATCGGGTGCGGTGGGTGCATGGTGGGCTGCCGTCACGGGGCGAAGAACACGCTCGACCTCAACTACCTCTACCTCGCCGAGAAGCGCGGCGCGCGCGTGATCGCGGAGACCCGGGTGACCGAGCTGGTGCCGATCGAAGGCGGCGAGGGAGGGTACGAGGTGCACGTCGAGAGCTCGACCTCTCGGTTCGTCAAGCAACGGCGCGTGCTACGCGCGAAGCACGTCGTGCTCGCGGCCTCGGCGCTCGGCACGATGGACCTCTTGATGCGCAATCGCGAGCACCTGCCGAAGCTGTCCGCGACTCTCGGCTCGGATGTCCGCACGAATGCCGAGTCGTTGATCGGCGTGCGCTTCCCGGGCAAGCGGTTCGACATGTCCAAGGGCATCGCGATCGGCTCCGGGATCTATCTCGATCAGTTCACGCACATCGAGGCGACGCGCTACTCGCAGGGCTCCGACATCCTCGGCCTGCTCGCGACGATGCTGGTCAACGGCAAGGGCTGGAAGCGGATCGCGGCGTGGATCGGCGCGGCGTTTCGTCATCCGATCAAGTTCTTCCGCGCCTCGTTCCCGTTCGGGTTCGCGCGCCAGACCCTGATCTTCCTCGTGATGCAGACGATCGATGCGACGTTGAAGTTCCGGCTGCAGCGCAGGTGGTACTGGCCGTTCACCAAGCTCCTGACCAGCCACGGTCAGCGCATCCCGACGAACATCCCGCACGCAAACGCATTCGCGGAGAAGGCCGCCGCGAAGATGGGCGGCATCGCGATCACCTCGAGCACCGAGATCCTGTTCGATCTACCGATGACCGCGCACTGCATCGGCGGTTGCGTGATGGGCAAGGATGCCGACGCCGGCGTGATCGACGCACAGCATCGCGTGTATGGCTATCCGAACCTCTACGTCGTCGATGGTTCCGCGGTCGGTGCGAACCTCGGCGTCAACCCGAGCCTCACGATCACCGCGCTCGCCGAACGCGCCATGTCGTTCATCCCCCAAAAGGCTCAGGGGCAGGCGCCGTCGGCATCGACCCAGGCCTTGAAGGCGGCCACGAACGCGTCGTGACCGAGCGGCGGTAGTGTGCGCTTGCCACCCGGCGCCCAGCCCCACAGCACGATCGGATCGCTCGCCGCGTGCGCCATCAGCTGTGCGAGCGACTTGCCGTTGTTCTGCTTGGGATCCTTCATCTGCTCGCAGATCTGGGTCGCGGTCTTACCCTGAAACACCATCGGCATCTCGGCCGGCGGCAGCCCCCACTTCGGCGCGCCCGGCGGTCCACCGGCAACCCCGACGTACTCCGAGTTGCGCTCCTGATGACAGGTCGTGCACGGCACCCCCGCGGCGACACTCGCGCGCGAGATGTTCTGCGCATGGGGCTTGTTCTGATCCCCTTGCAGCGGGCGATCGCCGCTCGGGTGGCAGTTCATGCAGCGCGGCGATTGCAGCACCTTGACGACCTCCACGAAGCCGCGCTTGCCCGCCGCGATCCGGTCCACCGTGTTGGCTGCGGGCTGACCAAAGCAGATCGCGACGAGCGCGATCAGCGTGATCAGGATGACGTGCTTGATCATACGTACTCCTTCAGCGCGCGCTGGAACGGCATCCGTCGCAACCGCTTTCCCGTCAGCCGGAACAGCGCGTTCGCGACCGCCGGTGCGATCGGCGGCAGCCCGGGCTCACCGACGCCCGTCGGCGACTCCTCGCTCGGCATGATGTGAACGACGATCTCCGGCGCCTCGAACATACGGAGCAGGGGATACGTGTCGTAGTTGCGCTGCTGGACGACACCGTCGACGATCGTGATCTCCTGGTCGAGTGCGGCGGATAATCCGAAGATGATCGCGCCTTCCATCTGCGCCTTGATGATGTCGGGATTCACGGCGATGCCGCAATCGACGACGCAGTACACGCGATGCACCCGAATTCGTCCCTCGACGAGCGAGACCTCGGCGACCTGCGCGCACTCGGTGTCGAACGCGAAGTGGCGGGCCATGCCGCGCGCCCTTCCCTCCGGCAGTGGTGCGGACCAGTTCGAGAGTTGCTCGAGCGCGTCGAGCACCCGCGATTGTTTCGAGTGCTCCGGCAAGAGCGCGCGACGCAGCGCGAATGGATCCTGCTTGGTCGCGACCGCGAGCTCGTCGACCAAGCCCTCCATCACAAAGCCGGTGACCGAGTTCGCGACCGAGCGCCAGAACGCGACCGGGATCTTGGTCTGCACCGGATCGGTCGTGAGCTCGAAGTTGTGAAACTGGTACGGCGAGTTGGCGATGCCTTCGATCGCGATGATGTCGCCGAACGAGCTCGTCGAGAAGATCGATTGAGCGGCCGAGCGCAACATCTTCATCACCGGCCGCGGCAACGCCGCCATCGCAGCACCGAGCATCTCGGTGGCGGAGAGCAGGATCGGTTGCGACAGCACGCGTAGCTTCGCGCCGCTGACCTTGCCGTCGCGCACCGCGCCCTCGACCTTCGCGGAGTACACGGGCCGGTAGTACGCCTGGGTCATGTCGCTCTCGCGCGTCCAGATCAACTTCACAGGCCGCTCGATGCGCTGCGAGATCTGCGCGGCTTGCGCGATCACGTCGCCGTACGCACGGCGGCCGAAGCCTCCGCCAGCGAGCGTGACATGCACGGTGATGTCCTCGAATGCGATGCCGGTCGCATCGCGCACGAACGCCTGCGTGATCGTGGGGCTCTGCGTCGGTGCCCAGACTTCGCACGTCCTCCCGGTCACCGACACCGTCGCGTTCTGCGGCTCGAGCGTCGCGTGCGCGAGGTAGGGCGCCTCGTAGGTCCCCCCGATCTTCAACTCGGCCCTATCGAACGCTTCGTCGACGTGACCGTAGTCCTTCGCGGGCTGGCCCGGACGATCGTACGCACGCAGGGCGGTCTGCAGCTTCGCGCTGTCGAGGTCGTGCGCGAGGCCCTTGTCCCACGTGACCTCGACGGCGGCCGCGGCAGCGCGAGCTTGCCAGTATTTAGTCGCGACGATCGCGACGCCCCAGTCGAACGCGAGCACGTCGATCACGCCGGGCCGTTGCTTCGCGGCTGCGGCCTTCACGGTCAGGGGCTTCGCACCGTAGACCGGGCCATGGATCGCATACGCGTGGACCATGTTCGGGACCGAGACATCGATGCCGAACACCGCGGTGCCATCGACCTTGCTGCGTGCATCGATCCGGCGATCGTGCTTGCCGATCAGCGTGAACTCGCTCGTGGTCTTCAACCTCGGCGCGCTCGGGACGGGCATCCGCGCGGCGTGCTTCGTGAGCTCGCCAAACGGCAGCTTTTCGCCACCGTGCTCGACGTGACCTCCGACGACGCGGCAATCCTTAGCCGGCACGTGCCACTGCTCGGCGGCGGCGGCGATCAACATCTCGCGCGCGGTGGCGGCCGCGTGGCGCAGCGGGATGTACGCCTCCATCGTCGAGGTCGAGCCGCCGGTGATCTGGATCTTCGCCGCACCGTTCATCGCAGGATTCGCACCGGCGAAGTGGATATCGATATGGTCGATCGGCACGCCGATCTCGTCGGCGACGAGCGTCGCGTAGCCGGTCGAGACGCCTTGGCCGAACTCGCACTTGTTGACAACGAGCGCGACGCGCCCGCTCGCGAGCACCGTGATGTAGAGGTTCGCGACGAGCTCGCCGGTCTGGTCGGCATGCTGGATCCGCATCGCCTGGCCATTGCCCCCGCATGCGGCGAGCGTGAGTGCGCCGCCGGCGACGAGCATGCCCTGGAGAAAGCCCCGCCTCGTGAGCTCGCTCACTTCGCACCCGCCATCAGGGCCGCAGCGCGGTGTACGGCCTTGCGAATTCGCGGATACGTTCCGCAGCGACACAGGTTCGCGCTCATCGCATCATCGATCTCGGCATCGGTCGGCTGCGGCTTGGCGCGCAACAGCGCGACCGCGGTCATGATCTGTCCAGCTTGGCAGTACCCGCACTGCGGCACGTTCTCCTCGATCCACGCCTGCTGCACGGGGTGCAGCGCGGCTTCGGTGGGGAGGCCTGCCTGGCCGGCCAGGCCTTCAATCGTAATGATCGGCTTGTCGCCGAGATCCCCGCACGGCGTCACGCACGAGCGTTTCGGATGACCATCGACGTGGACCGTGCACGCGCCGCACACCGCGATGCCGCAGCCGAACTTGGTACCGGTGAGGCCGGCTTCTTCGCGGAGCGCCCACAAGAGCGGCGTCTCGGCAGGCACCGAGAGCTCCATCGGCTTGCCATTGATCGTGAGCTTCATCGCGGCCCTACTTTCCGGACGTCCACAGCGGCAGCTTGAGGAGCAAGCCGACCTGCAGGACATCTTGGTTGTCCATCGTGTCGTAGAAGTGCGCGCAGCGCGCGTACACGCCAACCACGCCGATGCCGACCGTCAACCGTGCTGCGAGCCCGAACTTCGAGTCGCCCTCGGCGAAGCGCACCGCACCACCGCCGTCGAGGCCGAGGAACTTGTGGCCGAGCTCGAGTCCGCCCGTCACGTACGTGCCGCTCGTGCCCCAGTCGTAGTAGCCATCCGCGTAGAGGCCCGCGAAGCTCGCATCGCGCAGCCGCACGACCGAGACCTCTCCACCGAGGAGCGCGCCGCGATCTGCGAGAGCGACCGTGCCGCCCGTGGTGAGACCGCCGAGGACCGTCCACGACGGTGTCGATCCGATCGTGAACGGCGGATCTTCGGCCGCCGCTGGGGGGACGCACGCGAGCAAAACGATCGCGAAGGCCACGGGTTTGAGCACGCAACGAACGTTACAAAAGAGTCGATTTCTGTCAATATGTAACAGGTGGCTTCGACGAACGAGAGAGACGCATCGCGCCGGCGCGAGATCATCGCAGCCGCGATCGCGTGCTTTCTGCAGTTCGGCTACAGCCGGACGTCGCTCGACGACATCGCGAAGGCGGCGAAGCTGTCTCGACCCCTCCTGTACCGCAAGTTCGCGAACAAAGAAGAGATCTTCGCCGCCTGCTACGACGCCACCTTTCAAGCGCAGCTCGAGCTCGCCGCCCAGCGGATCGCGGAGCCGGGCAGCAAGGTGAAGAAGCTCGAGCGGATCTGCGAGGCCGTCTGTATCGAGCCCTACGAGATGTTGCTGAAGACCCCGATGGTCGAAGAGTTCTGGGTGGCGTGCGAGGCCATCATTCCCGAGATCCTCGAAGCGCACGATCGCAAGTGGCGCGCGCTGCTCGTCCAGTTGTTGCCGAAAGATCTCGCCGAGGTCTTCGCTCTCGCAGTCGAGGGCCTGCACGCCGATAAGCCGAGCGTGCCGCTGTTTCGCAAGCGGCTGCGCCTCCTGATCGGCCGCTTCGCCTAGTTACTCGTGAACACGTACTCGTGCTGGCCATCGTGGATGGTCAGCGAAGGCTTGCCGCTCGCTTCACCGGCGAGGAAATCAAAGCCGATCACGCCCGGCTGGATCGTCGAGAACGTGGTCGTCCCATCGGGGTTCGCCTGCGATGAGACCTCGCTCTTGAACTCGCCGAAGTCGAACAGCGTCTTTGCTCCGACGTGGGTCACCTTGATCTCGCCGAGCGACGCGTTCTTGTAGTGGGCGGCGAGCTTCGTTGCCTGGGCGGCATCGGCGGGGACGGCGAGCAGCTTGCGACCCGCGGCGAGGTCGGTGAAGTAGTTCTTCGCCCCGGTCGCGATGTTCTCGTCGGCCTCCGGCTTGCCGTCGTAGAGCAGCTCGAGCAGCTTGCGCTGGAACTGGTTGCGGATCGAAGGGCCGAGGTCGCCGTTCGTGAGGATCACGGCGCCGACCTTCGCCTCGGGGATCCACATCATGTCGCTGTGGTAGCCGATGAGATCACCACCGTGGTCGATCACGGTGACGTCGTACTTGGTGCGAATGAACAGGCCCATGCCGTAGTGGCCATCCGCGCCGACCGCGACGCCCGGTGCGCGGCGCGCGAACAGCGGCTCCTTCGCCACGTAGTCCTTGCCGTCCGGCAGCTTGCCCTCGGCGAGCTCCATCGCGACGTACTTCAAGAGGTCTTCCACGTTGCTCCACGCTCCACCCGCCGGGCGCGCCGAGATGACCGAGTAGTTCTCCGCCATCGCATCGTGTGCGGGTTGGCCATCGATATCGATACCGTGGGGCATCGCGTGATTCGCACGCAGCGCCTTCGCGTAGTCGAACGTCGTCGCCTTCATGCCGAGTGGATCGAAGACGAGCGTCTGCATCGCCTTGTCGTACGCCGCGCCGAGCTCGAGCTTCGGGTACGCCGCGTGCGCACCGGTGTACCCACCCGCCGCGGCCATGAGGTTCGAGTACTGGAACAGCTCGCCGAACTTCGAGGTCGGCACCATCGTCCCGAGCGAGGTCAGCACGGTCTCCGGCGTCGAGCCCTTCCACTCCATCAGCCATTCCAGATCCTGGCGCGGCATGCCCGTGCACGCGCAGATCAGATGCTTGATCTGGATCTGCTTGGTCACGGCGTCGCTGCCGAGCTTGAACGTCGGCAACACGTCGGTGACCGCGGTCTCCCACGTGAACTTCTTCGCATCGACGAGCTTCGCGAGCATCAGCGTGGTCAGCGATTTCGTGTTCGACGCGATCATGAACAGCGTCTTGGCGTCGACCGGCTCTTTCTTGCCGAGCTCGCGCACGCCAATGCCGCCCGCGAAGATCGTCTTACCGTCCTGGATCACGCCGAACGACACGCCGGGCACGCCGGTCGCCTTCTCCGCATCGGCGACGAACTTCTTTAGCGCCTCGAGCTTCGCTGCATCGAGCTTCGCCGGGGTCTTGCCCTTGAACGATTCGCCGGTGTAGCCCTTCGGATAGAGGTGATTGAAGATCTTGCCGATCTGACCACCGCGCTTCTCGCCGGTCGCTTCCTTGAAATCGACGAGCGTCACCAACCAACGGTTGTTCGCAGACATCACGCCCGCCTGGACGATCAGCTTCTCGGCCGGCGAGGTCTGATAGCCGAACGAGCGCGCCTTCTGCCAACCATCGCGGTCCGGTGCGTCGGTGGTCGTCAGCAGCGGCCACTTCGCATCGGGCTTGTAGGCCTTCCAGCCGAGGTCTCGCGCCGCCTCGGGCGTCGCCGCGCTGACGTTCACGAACGCGACGTGCGAGTCGCCCTCTGGTGGGGTCAGCACGGTCATCGCCTCGAACGTGGTGACCTTCCAGCCCGCGGGCACGATGAACGTGTTGCCGTCACCATCGGTCCACGGCGTGTCTTCGGCAACGGTCTTGACGACCGGCGCCGCGGCCACCGGTCGATCGGCCGGCGCCGGCGCCAGAGCCGGCGTAGTGACTGGAGTGGAGGGCTCGACGACCGGCTTTGCCGACGACGAACACGCTGCCGCGAATAACACCGCACACCAGAGGCTTCGCATATGCAACGCAACCTAGAACATCACGCACGTACTTGTCACCGCGCGACAGCGGGCGACAGCGGGCGACAGCGCCGCGACACCTGCGACAGACTAGGCGGCGACTTCTTTATCGGAGACGTGGAGCGTGAGCACCGGCACCGGCGAGCTGCGCACCACTTGCTCGGTGACCGAGCCGAGCAGCCAGCGCGCGACCCCACTGCGACCGTGCGTGGTCATCACGATCAAGTCCGCGCCGAGCTCCTTCGCGGTCTCGTTGATGATGTCGACCGGATCGCCGCTCTTCAAGATCGGCTTGCCGAAGGTGCCGCGATGCTTGTTGCGTTCGATCAGCGCCTCGAGTCCGTGCAGATTGTCGGCGAGCATCCCGTCCACGACCGAGCCCGTCATCGCGACCCCGAGCTCGGGCACGCCGAGCGCAGGGATCGTGATCGCGGAGACGAGGTGGATGCGTGCGCCGAAAGGACGCCCGAAATCGCACGCGTAGTCGAGCGCTTCGTCGGCGCCCGATCCGAGGTCGGTGGGGACGAGGATGATTTTGGGGGTCACCCTCGACAATGCTTCATGTTCTGGGCCATCTGACCCCTGTGGGCCCCTCTGGGCCCCAGAGGGCAGGGGATACGGTAGAACTCTCTGGGCGGCATGAAGCTCACCCGGAAGTTCATCGCAGCGCTCGTGGTCGGCGTGGCCATCGTCGCGTTGATCCAGGGGTTCTTCGATTACCGCCGCGAACGCGAGGTCTTCGACAAGCAGATGCGTGCCGAGGCGACGGCGCTCGGGCGTGCGCTCGCGCGCGGCATGGCCGAGGTCTGGGCGCGCGATGGCGAAGCGACCGCTCGCGAGTTCTTGCTGATGGCCTCGAGCAAGAGCGAGTTCATCAAGGCGCGCTGGGTCTGGCTCGACGCGCGCACCGACCCGCCTCACGCCTCGAAGGAGGCGCTCGCGCCGATGACGCAGGGCCAGGTCGTCACGATCAAGGATCAGGAGTCCAACGCGCTCCTCACGTACATCCCGGTCGAGGTTCCGCATCCACCGCCGATCGTGCAGAGCCACGAGCCGACGTACGAGCGGCGCGAAGGCGGGATCGAGATCGCGCAGAACCTCGCCGACCTCGACAAGTACACCGCCGATTCGCTGCGCAACCAGATCTACGGATCGGTCAGCCAGGTGGTCGTCGCGACCGTGCTCGCGCTCGTACTCGGCATGGTGTTCATCGGCCGCCCGGTCTCGCAGCTCGCGGCGAAGGCGCGGCGGGTCGGTACCGGCGATCTCACGGGACCGCTCGCACTCAAGCAGCGCGACGAGCTCGGCGAGCTCGCGAACGAGATCAACTTGATGTGCGATCGCCTGGGCGACGAACGGCTCGCGCGCGAGCAAGCGACCGATCAGTTGCGTCACGCCGATCGGCTCACCACGGTCGGCAAGCTCGCCTCCGGCATCGCGCACGAGCTCGGCACGCCGCTCAATGTTGTTTCGGGCCGCGCGCGGTTGATCCGCGATGGCGAGGTCGACGGGCTCGAGGCGATCGATTCGGCGCGCATCGTCGCCGAGCAAGCCGATCGGATGACCGCGATGATCCGCCAGCTCCTCGATTTCGCGCGGCCCCGTGCGCTCCAGAAGACGCCAGTCAACGTGACCACGCTCGCGGCGCGCGTCGCGGAGCTCGTCGTGACGATCTCGAAGACCGCACAGGTCGAGATCGCGGTGCCGCCGCACGACGACTCGCTCCGCGTCGAGGCCGATGATGGTCAGCTCAACCAGGTGCTGATCAACCTGGTCGTCAACGCGATCCAGGCGACGCCGAAGGGCGGTCACGTCACGATCAAAGCGGCGCGTGTGGCGCATTCCGCCCCGCCGTATGTCGAGAGCAGTGACAAGGAGTGGCTCACCGTCTCGATCGCGGATACGGGTATCGGTATGGATGACGAGACCCGCAAGCGGATCTTCGAGCCGTTCTTCACGACCAAGCAGGTCGGTGACGGCACCGGACTCGGACTCTCGGTCACGTGGGGCATCGTGCGCGAGCACGGTGGGTGGATCGATGTTGAATCTGCACCTGGTCAGGGCGCGACGTTCACGGTGTACTTGCCGATAGGTGCTGTATGACTGCGCAAACGAAGATCTTCGTCATCGATGACGAAAAAGAAATGGTCGAGCTCGTCCAGCTCGGCCTCAAGAAGCGCGGCTTCGTGGTCGTGCCGTTCTCGAACGGTGCCGATGCACTCGCCGGGCTGACCGAGCACGATGTCGATGTCGTCGTCACCGATCTCAACATGAAGGGCATGACTGGCCTCGAGTTGTGCCAGACGCTCGTCGCCGATCGCCCGGACTTGCCAGTGATCGTGCTCACCGCGTTCGGTAGCTTCGAGACCGCGGTCGGTGCGATCCGCGCGGGTGCGTACGACTTCGTCACCAAGCCCGTCGAGATCGAAGCGCTCGCGATCGCGATCCGCCGCGCGGCCGAGCGCCGTCGCCTCTCGGGCGAGGTGAAGCGGTTGCGCGAGGTCGTCGCGAGCACCCGCGGTCGTGGCGACATGGTCGGTGCGAGCCCGGCGATGCAGACCACGTACACGCTGATCGATCAGGTCAGCGCGACCGATGCCACGGTGTTGATCACCGGCGAGAGCGGCACGGGCAAGGAGGTCGTGGCGCGCGAGATCCACAATCGCTCGCGCCGCAAGGACGCACCGTTCGTCGCGATCAACTGCGCGGCGGTGCCCGAGGCGCTGCTCGAGAGCGAGCTGTTCGGTCACGCGAAGGGTGCGTTCA
>JANXOP010000374.1 GCA_025357755.1 Kofleriaceae bacterium
GGTCGCGATCGTGACCGGCGACGACATCATGGCGCAGCTCGCCGAGCTCCGCGCCGCGGGCACGGTCGATCTCGAGAGCGGGCGTGGTCTACCGGAGCAGGCGCTCTCGGCGAATGCGTACCTCGGTGCGTTTCCGATCGCGCGTGCGCTCGAGCGTGGCGCCGAGATCGTGATCACCGGTCGCTGCGTCGACAGTGCGCTCGCCCTGGGACCCCTGATCGCGAAGTACGGCTGGCAGCGCGACGATCTCGATCAACTCGCGCAAGGCAGCCTCGCGGGCCACATCATCGAGTGCGGCGTGCAGGGCTCCGGCGGTATCACCACTGATTGGCGGCTCGTCGAGCGCGGCTACGCCGAGATGGGCTTCCCGATCGTCGAGGTCGCGGCCGATGGCAGCTTCGAGGTGACGAAGCCGTACGACACCGGCGGCCTGATCTCGCCGGCCACGATCGCCGAGCAGATCGTCTACGAAGTCCACGATCCGGGGCGCTACATGCTGCCCGATGTCGTGTGTGACTTCACGCAGGTCGAGCTCGAGCAGACAGGTCCCGATCGCGTGCGCGTCACGGGTGCACGCGGCCTCGCATCGCCAGCGACCTACAAGGCGAGCATCACCTACGCCGATGGCTTCCGGCTGCGAACCACGCTCTTGATCATCGGTCACGAGGCGCGCGCGAAGGCCGAGCGGGTCGGCGCGGCCATCCTCGATCGCGTGCAGCGGGTCAATGTCGCGAAGGGGCTCGGCGCATTTCGCGCGACCTCGATCGAGGCGCTCGGCTCCGAGCGCTACTTCGGCGCGGCGTCGCAGGCGCAGGCCACGCGCGAAGTGGTGCTCGCGATCGGCGCCTCGCACGATCGCGAAGCCGCATTGCAAACGCTCGCTCGCGAGATCGCACCTGCCGCGACGTCGATGGTGCAGAGCATCAGCGGCTTCGCGAGCGGCCGTCCGAACGTGCAACCGGTCGTACGGCTCGCCTCGTGCCTCGTGCCGAAATCTCTTGTCACGCCGCACGTCACGATCGGCGTGGACCAGCTTGCCGTGCCGCCGGACTCCACCCCCGAGGAGGTGTTGCCCTACCTGTCGCAGGTCGCCGAGGACGAACCTGCCACGACCGCCACGGGCTCGACCAAGCTCGTCCCGCTGCGCTGGCTCGCACGGGGCCGCAGCGGCGACAAAGGCAACACCGCGAACATCGGCATCCTCGCGCGATCGCCCGAGCTCGTGCCGATCCTCCAGGCGCGGCTCACGGCCGAGGTGGTCAAGCAGTTCCTGTCGCACCTCGTGCTCGGGAGCGTGCGGCGCTATCCGTGGCCCGGCCTCGGCGGCTGGAACTTCGTGTGTGGCGACGCGCTCGGCGGAGGTGGCATCGCATCGCTGCGCATGGATCCACAGGGCAAGGCGCTCGCGCAGATCCTGCTCGAGCTGCCGATCGCGGTGCCGCTGTCGCTCGCGGTCTCCGATCCCGATCCCGATCCCGATCCCGGTCGCGATCGAGGACGCACGTGACGCAACCCGCGTATTCGCGCCTGCCGCGCGAGCGCCGCATCGCCGACATCATGAAGGCGGCGCGCGACGTCTTCGACGAGAAAGGCTACGCCGCCGCGTCGGTCGCCGAGATCGCGGCGCGCGCTGGTGTCGTCGAGGGCAGCGTGTATCGCTACTTCGAGCACAAGCGCGCGCTGCTGGTCGAGGTGGTCGAGCGCTGGTACGAGGAGCTGCTTTCGGACTACGACGAGCACCTCGTCGCGATCGATGGCACGTGGGACCGCCTGCGCTACCTCGTGTGGCGCCACCTCTCGACGATCGAGCGCGAGCCGATGCTCGTGAGGCTGGTCTTCGAAGAGCTCCGGCCCGGCGCGGACTATCGAAAGACCGACGTCTTCCGGCTCGACCGCGCGTACACGCAACGCACGCTCGACATCCTGCGCGAGGGGATCACGCGCGGCGAGATCCGCAGCGATGTCTCGCTCGCGGTCGCGCGCGACATGATCTACGGCGGTGTCGAACACCACACGTGGGCGCACGTGCGTGGTGAGGGCTCGTTCACGGCCGATGTCGTCGCCGATCAGATCATCGAGATCCTGCGCGCGGGGATCAGCGTGCCCGAAGTCGCGCACCCTGACCTCGCGCAAACCGTCAACAAGTTGCAGCTCGTGGCCGACCGGCTCGAGCGCTCCACTCGCACGGCACCCCATGTTCCAAAAAGTCCTCGTCGCAAACCGGGGTGAGATCGCGGTCCGCGTGATCGGCACGTTGCGGTCACTCGGGATCTCAGGTGTTCGCCGCATGCGCGGCGCCTGGCCGAACCACCCGATCGCCTTGATGGGCGGCGTCCAGGCGGCGAACATCCTCGTCGATGTCAAGCGCCCAGCTCGAGCGCGACGGCGAGGCCGATGTGGGCGTCCTCACTCGTGTTCGAGAAGAAACACTTGCTGCGTTCCGACCCAGATGAGCGCGTATCATTCCACCTCGGAGCTTTGGGACGATGGCGTGCTAGATCCTGCACACACGCGCGATGCACTCGGCATCGCACTCGCCGTCGCACTCGATACGCCGTTCGACGATCGAGGCCATGGCGTGTTCAGAATGTGAGGAGTCGTGGGTGATCTAGAGCTCGAGTGGAACCTGATCCATCGCGTCAATGTCGGTGACGCCCTCGCGCGTACGGCGGCCGCGCATCCGCATCAGGAGGCGATCGTCGACGGTCCGCGTCGCTACTCGTACGCCGATCTCAACGGCTGGGTGAATCGCACCGCCCACGGCCTGTTGAGCCACGGTTACAAGCGCGGTGATGCGCTCGCCCTCCTGGCCGGGAACTGCGCCGAGTTTCTCGTGACGTACTACGCGTGCGCGCGGATCGGCGTGGTCGTGGTGCCGATCAACCTCGGCTGGCTCGAGGCCGAGACCAGCTACGTGTTGAAGCACGCGAAGGCACGCGGCATCGTGGTCGAGACCCAGCTGCTCGCGAAGGCACGTGCTGCGCTCGCACACGCGCCTGCCGTTCGCGACATCTTCGTGGCGCCGGGCACCGAGCCGGAGACACAGCTCGATCCGAACACCGTCATCCGCTTCGAGGCACTGCATGGCAGCTCGCAGGCGCCGCAGGTCCGGGTCGACGATCGCGATCCGATCACGTACCTCTACACGAGCGGCACGACCGCGGCGCCGAAGGGCGTCGTCGGCAGTCACCTCGCGATCCACATCGAGGCGCTCACCGTCGCGATCGATATCGAGCTGCGCCGCAAGGATCGCCTGTTGTGCCTGATGCCGATGTTCCACACGGCGCAGCTCAATGCCTTCTGTACGCCGGCGGTCACGGTCGGCGCCACGATGGTGCTCCACCGCGGCTTCGACGCCGAGCGCGTGCTCGACGCGGTCGCGCACGAGCGGATCACCGTGCTGTTCGCGCTACCGGTGATGTACCGCCAGCTCGTCGAGCGGCAGCGCCAGGCTCCGCGCGTCTCGAAGTCGCTGCGCCTCGCGGTCTACGCGATGACATCGATGCCAGACGTCGACCTGCGCGCCGCGATGGAGGCGTTCGGTTGCGACTTCGCGCTGATGTTCGGCCAGACCGAGATGAGCCCGGTCGCGACGTTCTTCCGCCCCGAGCACCAGCTCTCGCACATTGGCGCGGTCGGCACGCCGAGCATCAACGTGCAGGTCGGCATCATGGCCGAGGATGGCACCCTGCTCCCGCCGAACACGACCGGCGAGATCGTGTATCGCAGCCCGCACGTGACCGAGCGCTACCTCGACGACGAAGTCGCGAGCGCCGCGGCCTTCCGGTTCGGTTGGTTTCATTCCGGAGATACCGGGCGGCTCGCCGATGACGGCATGCTGTGGTTCGAAGATCGCTCGAAGGACGTGATCAAATCGGGCGACGAGAACGTCGCCTCGATCGAGGTCGAGAAACAGGTCTACGAGGTCGCACCCGACATCGCGCACGCGGTCGTGATCGGCCTGCCCCACCCGCACTGGATCGAAGCGGTCACCGTGATCGCGGTCGCCAAGCCGGGCACCACGATCGATCCCGAAGCGGTGATCGCGGCGATCAGGAAGAAGCTCGCTCCGTTCAAGGTACCGAAGGCCGTGATCGTCGTCGAGGCGATGCCGATGACGTCGACTGGGAAGATCCAGAAGCACGTGCTCCGCCAGCGCTATGCGAACCACTACGACGGCTCCGATCGGTGACCGCAGCGCTCTCCTCCAAGATCCGCGCGCACGCCCACGACGACCACGACGACGAACGCGGCTGACTCGCTTTCTCGTCGAGTTCTCGGTGCATTTGCTACACTCGCAGGGATGGCGGCACCCCGCACTCAGCTTGCTACCGCGGCGGGCGATGGCCCGGAGGTTAGTGGCTCGCGACCGAAGCCGAAACCGAATACGAACCACACGAGGTCTTCCTCCTCGACGTCGCGGGATGGCGCCGCGATCGAGTGGTCGAACGTCCGACAGGGAAGCCGGTTCGCATCGTTCCCGACTGGGCATGCGAGTTGCTCTCGCCGTCGAACATGAAACGCGACAGGGTCGACAAGTTCAACGTCCTGCAGCGCCATGCTGCAACCCTCTTCGGTGCCGAGGATGAAGAGTAGCTGCCTAGCCGATCGGCGGGTGCGACGGGTCGAACCAGTGCTTACAACGATCTCGTGGCTAACCGAATGGATCCCAGCCGAGCGCAGATCGAGCGTCGGCTGCTCGATTTCGCATACACGACCGACGCGAAGATCACGGTGCCGGCCCTCGCCTACTTCGCACCGTGCACGATCGCCGAAGCGGCCGCCGTGCTCGACGAGCTCACGTCACACGAGCGCCTGACGATGGACGTCGAAGACGACGGCACGATCGTCTATCAACTGCTCGGTCGCCAGCGGCTCGCGGACGCACCGGCTGCTCCGCCGCCGCGCGCGGTCTCTCTCGTCCCGATCTCGCACGCGCGCCGTGAAGCGAGCCCGCTTGCCGCGGCCATGCTGAGCGTGATGGTTCCCGGCGCGGGTCACCTCTACGCCGGCCGGATCCTCGCGGCGATCATGTGGTTCGTGGTGGTCACCGCCGGCTACGCGCTGGTCCTGCCGGGCCTGGTGTTCCACCTGTTCAACATCATGTCGGCCGCGGCCAGCGCGCAACGCCTCAATGCCAGCTCCCGGATGATGCTCGCGGCGTAACTAACCGCCGCCGAGGCGCCTGCTACACTGCAGGTGTGCGGAGCACCCTACTTTCACTCCTGATCGCGACCTCGGCGTCGGCCGGTACCTACGTCACCATCGGGACCGATGCGCTGCCGTCCGCCATGACGGTCGCGCGCCACGATCACTCCGCGCTGCACATCCTCGCCGCGCACGACGACGTCGCGGTGCTCGAGGTCCCGGACGACGAGCTCGCCCCGCTGTCTGACACGATGCATACCCAGTTTCATCGCTGCGGTGGTTTCATGGCACACGCGTCGCTAGCCGATGCGCTCGCCGCGCCGATTCCGGAACAGAAGATCGCGTACACGCTCGATCATGCCGCTGCGGTCGAGACCGTCCTCCGCTCGCTCGACGAGCAGCGGCTCGCGACCTCGATCCGCGAGCTCTCGGCGATGCCGAATCGGTTCTACAAATCGGCCGCAGGTGCCGAGGCTTCGACCTGGCTCGCCGAGCGCTGGCGCAGCTTCGCGACGCGTCCCGGCATCACGATCCAGCTCGTCGATCACGGCTATCCCCAGAAGTCCGTCGTGATGACGATTCCCGGCACCACGCGTGCGCGGGAGGTGGTCGTGATCGGTGGTCACCTCGATTCGATCGCGATGGGTGGCCTGTCGTCGAACGCGCCTGGCGCCGATGACGACGCGTCCGGCATCGCCACGCTCACCGAGATCGCGCGCGGCTTGCTCGCCGCCGACTATCGGCCAGACCGTACGATCGTGTTCGTCGCGTACGAGGCCGAGGAGATCGGCCTGCTCGGCTCGCAGGCGATCGTGCGCGACTTCCAGCGCGCGAACACGAACGTTGTCGGTGCGCTCCAGCTCGACATGACGAACTTCAAGGGCTCCGATAAAGATATCTGGCTGATGAAGGACTTCACGAGCCCGGGCCAGAACACGTTCCTCGGCACGCTGATCGACACCTACGTCGGCGCGACGTGGGGGACCGATGCGTGCGGCTATGCATGCTCGGATCACGCGTCGTGGTATCGAGCAGGCGTGCCAGTGTCGATGCCGTTCGAGTCGCGGATGGCGCAGCGCAACCAGAAGATCCACAGCGCGAAGGACACGCTCGCGCAGAGCAACAACGAAGCGACCCACGCGCTGAAGTTCGCGAAGCTCGGCGCGGCGTACGCGATCGAGATGGCGAAGGGCGAGCTCGGCGAGCGCTCCGAATCGATGACGCCGGTCACGCCCGAAAAAGCCGACAGCTCCCATCTCTGGGAGCTGTTTGCACTTGCCGGTATCGCGATCGGATCGATCGCGATGTCGCGTCGCTATCCCTAGCGGTACGTCGCGAACTGGCTCGCCATGCGCGCGCCCTGGCCAGCGGTGAACTTGTTCATGCACGAGTCGTCGACGTAATCCATGAAGTTAGTGATCGGGTCGACACCCGGATACTTCGAGCCGGTGCACGTATCGCGACCCGTCGGGCAACCGAACGCCGCGGTCTTTTCGGCCGCGGTGTCGCTGACGTAGTCACCCTTGGTCGCCGAGCAGCCTCCCTGGAACGTGTGATACAGGCCCATCCAGTGGCCGATTTCGTGGGTCGCCGTGTCGCCGAGGTTGTATGGCGCCGCGGAACCGCCTGGTAGAGAGTCGAACAGCACGACCACGCCGTCGAGCTTCGGCGAGCCGGCATAGTCGGCCGGGAACGTCGCCCAGCCGAGGAGGCCCTGGCCCATGTTGTTCGTGTAGAGGTTGAGGTCCGCCGCGCCGCCGATACGGAGAGCGGTCTTCATGTTGGTTTCGGCGGAGGTGCTCGGAGTCGCCGAGTAGTACGAATCGTTGTTCGTGTCGTCGGTGCTCGCGAGGGTGAACGCGAAGCCCTGCGCGCCGTAGGCGGCATTGAGCACCAAAAGCTGATTCGTGATCTGCGTGGTCGTCACCGCGCCGCCGGTGCCGTTGCTCGCGTGGATGCGATGGACGTGGACCTTGATCGGAGCGACGGCGTACGCGACGTCCTCGGGCTGGTTCGCGAGGAACGCGGAGACCTCGTTCTCGATCTCGGCCTTGCGCGCTTCGCTCGGCTCGACGGTCTGGCAACCGCGTTGTGCGGTCGCGGAGCCGGGCTCCTGGACGCCACCTTGCTCGGTCGAGCTCAGCGTCGAGTTGTCGTCTTCACCATCGGCACAACCGACGATCGCGACGGCGAGCAGGGAACCGAGCAGGAGCTTGCGACTGGTCATGGCTGGACGGTAGGTGTCGCACTCTGCGCTGGCGACATTTGCACCGCGCGAGGCGCTGCCGGCCGCTAACACGCATACGTTGTGCGCGACGGTGTGAACGTGTAGGCAGCGGTGAGAAATCCACCCGCACCGATGGGCGTTAACGCCACAATATTTCTAATCGTGACCGCGTAACTGAACGGAACTGCGCAACTGGTGCAGAGGTGTGAACGGCCTAAACAACAACCGCTGACAGCGGCGCCGCCAGCGCATCCGAGTAGACGGTTCGCAGCTCGACGATCCCGGGATGCGGAACTCCCCGGCCTTCACGCGTGCCGAGCCCGATCGTTGCCCCGATCGAAAATTTCTGATCGAGGTACATCGCGAGCTCCGGGCGCGACACCGCGCGCGGAGCGATCAAGTGGCGAATCCCGGTGAGCTCTGTCGCGGCGAGTTGCCACACGCGCTCCGCGGCCTCGTCGGCCCACAGCACGCAGCGCGATTCATCGGCGATCACGGTCATCGGCAAACCGCGCGCATGGCGATACCGCAACCAATCGAGGTGACCGTTGCGGCCCGTCGCCGAAGGTCCGATCCACGGCCCGCTGCGCACGACCAACGTGTTCGGGCGCGCGAGCATCAACTGCTCGGCCGCGACACGCGTGTGGCCGTACACGCTCAGCGGATCGGTCGGCGAGGTCTCGTCGTACGGACCCGTGTCGCCGCTGAACACGTGATCGCTCGAGCAGTAGACGATGCGGCACGCGGCCGGCGCGTGCGCGAGTAGCACGCGCATCGCTTCGACATTCACGGTCCAGGCAAACTCCGGAGACGTCTCGCAGTTCTCGACATCGCAGACGCCCGCGCACTGCACGATCAGCGCGGGCTGGATCCTGTCGAATAGCTCCGCGACTGCGGGCTCGTCATCGAGATCGATCGCGCCCGCAATCCCCGGTGGTGGGCGTCGCGTCTTCTCGTTGACGTAGGCGGCAATCCCGGGCCGCGCGCGAAAGAGCGAGTAGCCGAGCATCGAGCTCGCACCGAATAGGATCGCCTTCACGCAGCCTACGCTTCGTCGTCAGAGTCTTCGGAAGCGGCAGAGTCGTCGGAGTCTGAGACAGGTGGCTCGGCCAGCATCTTCTCGAGCCGCCCCGATCGTTCGAGGTTGCGGAGCTCGGTGTACCCGCCGATCGATTGCCCGTTGATGAAGATCTGCGGCACCGTCGATTGGCCGGTCTTGACGCGCAGCCACGACCGCGTCTGATCATCGCCCGTACAATCGATCTCTTCGAACGCGAGCTTCTTGCCGTTCAACAAGCTCGTGGCCGCGGAGCAGTAGCCGCAGAGCTCGCGGGTGTAGATCTTGATCTCGGCCATGGCGCAGTCTACTTGTCACACTCGAGCCGCGCCACCGTCGACCCAGGGCTGCCTTTACATGCACGCCTCGAACATCTCGGTGAACCGATCGCGAAACCTCGACTTCGCGGTCGCTTGCAGCCGACTTCTTCACGCTCGAAGCCTACCACCGCGCTCCTCGGGCTCGGTCGTCGCGATCAACCGAGCGCGGCGGGGCGCGTGCCAGCGTTGAGCGTACCGTGCGGCTGTGTCGACAGGTTCGTGTCGACGAGCGGGGCTTGCTCGGTCGAAGAGCACGCATTCTTCGTGTCGCCGCAGAGGTTGTACAGGTCCGGAGGCGAGTGCGGCGTGACCGAGGTCGTGGCCGGCTTCACGCAGGCGACCAGACCCGAGAGCGCGAGGCAGAGGAGGGAGATACGAACCATGAGGAGGCCCCTATAGACCAGGAGCGCCCAGCCCCGCAAGTCCCCGACTGGACACTCCGAACTGTGCGCATTTGCACGGTTTGTCGTGTCATTCACGATGTCTTCACGTCATGAAAAAGTCGCGCAACCGAGGTATGACGCCTCATGCGCAGCTCCCTTGTCTTGCTTCTCGTGTTCGGTCGACTTGTCCTCTTCGCCGGGTGTGGCGACAACCGCGGCGCTCGCGCCACACCTGATGCGAGAGTCAACGCGGACGCGAAGGTCACGGCCGATGCGAAGGTCTTCCTCGACGCGCCGCCGAATGTCGGCGACGGCATCGCCGAGGCGAAGGCGGCGGCCGATGGGACGGTGTCGCTCGCGATCAGCGGCGTCACGGTCACCTACGTCAAGCCGTTGGTCGTCGGTGCTTCGGCGACCAACGATCCGGCTGGCTTCACGATCCAGAGCGCCAAGACCGGGCCCGCACTGTTCGTCGCGGTGGACCCCTCGACGCTGACGCCGGCGCTCGTCAAAGGCGACGTGGTCGACTTCACGATCACGACGCTCGCGACGGTCGGCGGTCAAAAGCGGGCCACCGCAATCTCGGGCGTGACGCGGACCGCGCAGGGCGCGGATGTCACCGCGCTCGCCACGGATGTCACGACCGCGACCGACCTCGTCACGGCGCTCTCGAGCTATGACAGCAAGGTCCTCAGCTTCACGGGTACGTTCGACGACGATGTCGGCACCAGTGGCGCGATGTTCTCGAAGTTCACGCTCGATACGACCGGGATCACCGGCAACACCGCGCTGCAGTTTCGCATCCCGACGACGCTCGTCACCACGCAGACGATGACCGTCGCGTGCGTCGTCGCGGCGACCGCGGTCCCGATGGGTCGCTTCAATGCGATCGCCGAGATCCAGGCCTTCAGCGCCTCGGACTTCACGCTGACCTGCAAGCCGGTCGCGCGCAAAGCGGTCGCCGGCTCGGCGACGTCGCTCGCGGTCACGTTCTCGCGCACGATCGATCCGACCTCGATCACGGCCGATGCCTCGCAGTTCCATGTCACGGGGCTCACACTCTCGGCCCCCGTGGTGCTCGGCATGACCGTCACGCTGACCACGACCGCGCAGACCGCGCAGGCGCCGTACACGCTCACCGTGGATCCCGGGATCAAGGACGCCCAGATGAACGTCTCGACCGCGACCGCGACCACGACGTTCACCGGCTACGCCGCTCCGGCAAGCGTCAGGATCAACGAGCTCAACGCGAACATCACGGGCGGTTGCGACCTCGTCGAGCTGCGCGTGACGAACGCGGGTCAGCTCGGCAGCTTCAAGCTCGACGAGCGCGATGCCACGGTCTACACGTTCCCCGCTGACTTCCTCGTCGCCAAGAACGACTTCGTGCTCGTCCACTTCAACAGCGCGAGCGTGACGTGCAATCCGGGCGGCGCGACGACCGAGACCGCGATCAATGGCCAGCTCGCCGCGACCTACGCCGGCAATGTCGACACGGCCTACGACTACTGGATCGCCGACACCGGCATCACCTCGACCGACAACGTGATCACGCTGCTCGATCCCACCGGTGCGATCGCGGACGTGGTGTTCCTCGACGACGCGACCCCGAGCGAAGGCATGGCGACGGCAACGGCCGCTTCGGCCGCGGGCGCGGCGAACGCCTGGCTGCCTGCCCAAGCGACCTACACGAGCGCCGAGTTCTCGAACGCCGCCGTCAAGAACCTCGGCGGCACGGGGACCGCGCAGGCCGGCACCTCGATCCAGCGCGTCAACGACGTCGACACGAATGCGGCGGTGGACTGGACGACCGGCGCCGGTGTCGCCTCGACATGGGGCGCGCTCAACGCGGGCCAAGCCGTCATCCCCTGAGCAGGGCCTTGAGGTAGGCTGCGCGGCAGTCATGACCGCCAGCATCGCGTCTCGGGCTCGCATTCTCACGGGTGATACACCGACCGGTCGCTTGCACCTCGGCCACTGGGTCGGCTCGCTCGAGAACCGCGTCCGGCTCCAGGATCAGTACGACTGCTACTTCCTGATCGCGAACATGCACGCGTACACCACGCGCGCCGAGAAGGCCGTGGATGTTCGCCGCGACACGCTCGAGATCGCGAAGGACTGGCTCTCGGTCGGCATCGATCCCGAACGCTCGACGCTCGTGCTCCAGACCGAGATTCCGGCGATCGCCGAGCTGTCCTGGTACTTCGCGATGCTGTTGCCGTTCAACCGCGTCATGCGCAACCCGACCCTGAAGGCCGAGATCGAGGCCAAGGACCTCGGCGATCACTACAGCTTCGGCTTCCCGCTCTACGCGGTCGGCCAGTGCGCCGACATCCTCGCGTTCCGCGCCGAGCTCGTGCCGGTCGGCGAAGATCAGAAGGCGCACATCGAGATGTGTCGCGAGGTCGCGCGTAGCTTCAACCGGATCTACAGCGGAGTCGATCCGACCACGAAGGACGACGACGCCGTCGCGAACGGGGGCGTGTTCCCGATCCCGAGTGCGCTGCTCGGTCGGATCTCGAGGCTGATCGGCACCGACGGCAAGCACAAGATGTCGAAGAGCCTCGATAACGCGATCTTCCTGTCCGACGACACCGCGACGATCCTCAAGAAGACCAAGAAGGTCGTCACCGGTCGCCAGTCCGCCACCGATCCGGGCGTGATCGAGAACAACGCGCTGTTCCAGTACGCCCGTGCGTTCATGACCGACACCGCGCGCTACGCGGAGCTCGAGACGCTCTACACTGCCGGTCAGATCGGCGATGGCGACGTGAAGAAGGAGGTCGCCGGCGCGATCGATACGTTCCTCGCGCCGATCCGAGAGCGCCGCGCTGGCTTCGAAGGCACCCAGGGCGATGCGCGCATCCTCGAGATCCTGCGCGAGCACACATCGCGCGCGAATGCGGTCGCCGAGGAGACCCTGCGAATGGCGAAGGCCGCGATGAAGCTCGACTACGGCGCTCGAACGATCTCGTTCTAGGGGGGCGATAGCTGCGTCCGCACGCCACACCCTGCACCCGCGTGGTTCTGTTAGTTCGATGACCGGATTGTGGCTGGCGCACCCCCTGAAAATGGGGTCATCTGCACGCGATGGCCGAGCACTTCATCGGGGACGTCCCCCTCTATCCACGGTCCCACTACGTGGCAGAGCTACGGCCCGAGATCCCGGAGGCGGCATATGCCCCCGCCCGCTCTCGGCTGCTCTTGGTTCCGCTGTACCTCGCGATCGTCGTGCTCGGTGGCTTGTCGATCGCGCTCGGTTGGGCACCCTGGCCGACCTGGCCGGTGATAGCGATCGTGATGGGCATCGCGTTTTCCTGCCAGACCTTCATCACGCACGAGGGGCTGCACGGCGGCATCACGCGCAACAAGACGCTCCAGAACCTCCAGGCGTACATCGGCTTTCTACCGTTCATGCTCGCACCGCGGATCTGGGTCGCCTGGCACAACCAGACCCACCACGCGATCACGAACCAGCCCGGTGATCCGGATGCGTTTCCCACGCTCGAGACCTACAACTCCGATGCGAACGCGAAGCTCGCGGTCGATGTCTTCGCGGTCGGGCCGCGCCGCCTGCGTGGCCTGCTCACGTTCCTGTTCGGCTTCACGATCCAGTCGGCCCACCAGACCCACAGCATGAAGAAGTTCAAGTACGCGAGCGGCGGCACGTTCGCGCTCGCCGCGGTCGAGACCGCGATCTATGTCGGGTTCTGGATCGCGCTCGCGTTCGTCGTCGGCATCGTGCCGTGGCTGTTCATGTGCGTGATCCCGATGATGGTCGCGAACATCTTCGTGATGTCGTTCATCCTCACGAACCACTCGCTCAGCCCGTTCATCCCGATCAACGATCCGTTGATCACGGGCCTCTCGGTCACCGTGCCGAAGTTCGTCGATCGGATCACGCTGAACTTCGGCTTCCACACCGAGCACCACTTGTTCCCTGCGATGAGCTCGCGCCACGCACACTTGATTCGCAAGCTCTGTATCGAGCACTGGCCCGAGCGCTATCAGTCGATGCCGCTCGTCACCGCACTGTTCGAGCTCAATCGCACCGCGCGCGTCTACAAGGACGCAGTCACGCTCTACGACCCGGACACGAAGCAGTCTTGGCCCGCGATCCTGCCCCGCGCAGCGCAACGCGCCGGAAGCGTCGCGGAACACCAGCCTGCTGCCTGATATAGTGGGCGCCATGCGCCCCCTCCTCGTCGTGATGTTGCTCGCCGCGCCGGCGCTCGCGGATTCGCGTACCCGAGAGCTCGCGACGGGCTACACGAAGGAGCTGACCGCCTGCAAGCGCAGCGCGGAGGGCGTCCTGAAGGTCACGACCGGCGCACAGCAGCTCGTCGAAGGCGGTGCCAAGGAATACGCCGCGGACCTCGACGCGCTCCACACCGGCCTCGATCAGGTCAACGCGTACTGTGGCGAGCTCGATGCGACGCTGCAACTGATCGCGGATCCGAACGTCGCATACAAGCCGCTCGAGCATCAGCTCGACGACCACGACAACAAGATCCGGAAGCTCCGCGCGAGTAGCAAGAAGGCGCTCGAGACGCTAGGCCCCGTGATCGGCAAGCTCGTGCCTGCGATCAATGCGCGCGTCGGCACGCCGGAGCCGAGTACGAAGCACACGCCGATCAAGTTCCCTTCGGGCCGGTCGATCGATGCACCGGCCCTGCCCGGCTCGTGGAAGGTGTCGGGATCGAGCGCGACGGACACGGTCGAATATGCCGAGGGCAAGGCGAGCTCCACCATCAGCGTCCAGGCGATCGTCGGCACGTGCGCAGATCAGAAGAAAGCGATCGCGAGCTGGTCGGTCGATGAACCGCGCACCGATGGCACCAAGGACCTCACCTGGTATGTCGGGTACGCGCGCGATGCGCGACGCGTGCGAATGGCGTGTCGCGATGGCAAGGGCGGATCGGTCGTCGGTAAGATCGATGATCCCGAGGCCGCGAAGTGGCCGCAGCTCGAGGTCGTGTTGACCGGGATGATCGCGGCGCGCGAGCCTAAATGATGATCCGGATCGCAGGGGTGCTCGCTCTGGTCGCGTGTGGCACACCCTCGGTGCCGCCCGACCGCACCGTCGAAGTCGCCGGGACCTACAGCGTCGGATCGACCCGGTTCGTGGTGAGCGACACCGCGCGCGGCCGCGACCTCGTCGCGCAAGCGTGGTTCCCGAGCACGACCCCCGCGAGGGACACCCCGGTCGAGATGCTCGAGACCTCCCCGATCGCGGTGCAATACACCCAGCTGCTCGCGACCGCGCCCGCTAATTGCCCGAGCCACACGCTGCCGATCGCGCTCGACGGTGCCGCGGTCGCCGGAATCTTTCCGCTCGTCTTGATCTCGCATTGTCACGCGTGCACGCGGCTCTCTAATGCGACGACCGCGATCCGGCTCGCGAGCCACGGTTTCGTCGTCGTGTCGGTCGAGCATCTCGGCGATACGCTGTGGGAACACCTCGCGGGCAGCGACGCCGACCTCGATGCCCAGGAGCTCGAGGTTCGCACGGCAGATCTCCGCGCGGCGCTCGATCAAGTCGTGGCCGGGGGCACGCCGATCAGCGCCATGGCGGATCTCGAGCACGTCGGCGTGCTCGGGCACAGCTTCGGTGCGGTGACCGCAGGTCGCGTCGCGCAGCTCGACGCGCGCGTCTCGGCCGCGGCCGCGCTGTGCGCCCCGATGGAGAATCCGCTGACGCCCGGCGTGATGATCGCGGCGCTGAAGGTGCCGCTGATGTTCGTGGTCGCGGAGCAAGACAACAGCATCACCGAGCTCGGCAACAACTTGATCCGGATGAACTACACCGCCGCGACGGTGCCCGCGTACAAGATCGAAGTGCCCGATGCCGGCCACTGGTCGGTCTCGGATCTCGACGGGCTCGCACCGATCTTTGCGCCAGGATGCGGCGCTGCGACGCGCCAGACCGATGGCTTACCGTTCACGTACCTCGATCCGGAGACCGGTCGGAACATCGCCGCCGCGTACGCGGTCGCGTTCTTCGAGGCAACGCTGCAGTCCGATGCGGGCGCGCAGGCCTATCTCGAAGCGGCGAGCCCGACCTTCGGCGTCGCGTTGGACGTTCAACATCACTAACGACTACGCAGCCGGTACGCGATCGGCGTCGAGCCTGTCCACTTGCGGAACGCGCGCGTGAAGTTCGGCAGCTCGGTGTAACCGAGCTTGGCCGCGACCTCGCCGATCGAGAGTGCGCGATTGTCGACGAGCAGCAGTGCACGCTGGCGACGGAGGTCATCGCGGATCTTCGAGAACGTGGTGCCTTGCTCCGCGAGCCGCCGCTTCAAGGTGCGGGTCGACAGGTGCATCGTCTTGGCGACCTCGAGAAGCGTGGTCGCGGCATCGCGCTCGAGCGCCGCGCGGATCCGGGTGCCGAGCTCGCCATCGCTGGTCGAAGCGAGCTCGCGTTCGCACTGCTCGATCGCGAGCCGGGTCGCAACGGTATCTGCATTGCGCAGCTTCATCGCGAGCAGCTTCGAGGGAAACACGAGGCGATGCGCCGGCCGATCGAAGCGCATGCGCTCCACCGTCGGCGCCAAAATCCGAGCTGGCGCGGGAAACGCGCACTCCGCATAACCTTCTGGAGCGTGGCCCGTGAGCTCGGTGCCGAGCTGCCAGATCCCGACGAGCAGTGCGAGCACCACGAGCTCGCGCAGGGCTCCGAGGTCGACGCGCTCGGAGATCACGAGCGATGCGGTCTCGGCTTCGACCACGAGCGCGAGCTCGATCGCCGACGTGCGGATCGACGAGAACCGGACCGCGAGCTCGAGCGCATCGCGCACCGTGTTCGCGGTCATGGCGGCAAAGCCGAGGAAGCCGTGCGACGACACCCGCATCCGCAGGCCGAGGTGCACGCCGAGGGCGGGCTCGCCGGTGAGCTGCGTCGCACGAGCGACCACCGCTTCACACACGCGGAGCGGCACGCGCGTCGTCGGATCGGCGAGCTGCTCGAGCGAGAGCGGCAAGCCGGCGAGCACGGCCTCGGGCGAGACCTTCCAGGTCCTGACGAGGTCGAGCAGATCGCGTAGATACGCGCCTGGGAGCTCGTAGACCTGTTTCATCTTGGTCACTGGCCCCAGATGATAACTCCTCAGCCTCCCGAGACCTACGGCTGTATCGCGTTCGCTCCCATGATCGAGCCATGGACATTCCCCGCCGCAACGTCGAGCTCGCGTTCGATCCGGCGACCGTGCCTCGCGATTGGGTCAACGACGACGCCTACGAGACCACGTTCATGGCCGCGCTCTCGCTCCTGTTCCCCGAGGGCGAACAGTTCTTCGTCCGCGCGGTGAAAGCGCTCCAGGACCGCGTGACTGATCCAGCGCTCGCAAAGGCTGTGACCGGGTTCATCGGTCAAGAAGCGATGCACGGGCGCGAGCACCGCATGTTCAACGACATGCTGGTCGCCCACGGCTTCACCGAAGCGCCCGCGATCGATGCGAAGCTCGAGCGCTTCCTGCATCGCGTTCGGAAGACGCTCTCGCCGCACCAGCAGCTCGCGGTGACCTGTGCGCTCGAGCACTTCACCGCGATCCTCGCGGAGCAGCTCCTCGGTGATCCGCATCAGCGCGATCGCATTCACGCCAGCGTCAAGCCCTTGTGGATGTGGCACGCCATGGAGGAGAGCGAGCACAAGGCGGTTGCCTTCGACGTCTATCGCGAGGCGAACGGCACGTACTCGACCCGCGCGTCGATGATGCTACTCACGACGGTGGTGTTCTTCGCGGTCCAGTTCGCCGCGCACGTCAAGCTCATGCAGACCCGCGGCATCCTCGACAAGCCATGGAGATGGGCGCGCGGCTTCACGCGGCTCTATCTGTACCCGGCACTCCTGCCGCGGCTTCTGCCTTCGTACCTCGCGTACTTCAAGCCGAGCTTTCACCCGAACGAGCGGGATACGACCGCCCTCCTCGCAGAGTGGCGCGAGAAGCTGTTCGGCCCGCAGGGCTGGATCGAGCTCGCGGCTTAGTTAGTTAGGTCCGGCCGATGACGCGGCGAACGTTCTCGATCGTCCGAGAGAGCCAGGACTTCGGGCCGTTCTTGCCCTCGCGCTCGGCGCGCGCAGCGGCGAGCGGCTGGGTCTCTACGAAGTTCGCCGCGCTCCTCGCGGCAGCGTCGACCTTGCCGCCCTTGATGAAATCGCGAACGTCATTGTTGTAGCGGTTCGCCGAGACCTTGTCGCCTTCGCCTTGATTCTGGTTGCTCATGCGAAAACTTAGAGCATTCGCTGTGCCATGCGAATTTCTAGCGCTTGTCGCGTTTCGTGAACCAGTAGGCCCACGCGATCAGCACCACCTGCAACGGCAGCCGTGCCCACAGCGCCCACTGAGGCACGGGCTTGTCACCGAGCGGCAGGTGATTGAGCGCCATGTTGAGGTTCGCGGGGAACACCGCGACGAACAGCGCGATCAAGCCCCACGCCGCGAGCCGGCGCGTTTGCGGCAGAATCAACCCGAGCCCGCCGAGGATCTCGGCAACACCGGAGAGCTGGACGAGCAACGCGTGCGCGGGCAACGCGTCCGGCATCATCCCGAGGTACGGCGCCGGGTTGTAGAAGTGGTTGATGCCTGCGATGACCATCACGACGGTCAGCACCCATCGCAGGATCGTCTTCATCACCACAGATCTGTCGCACGAATCACGACCGGAAGCTCGCCCGGTTCGTCGCCCCGGTGGATGGTTTCCGCCGGTACGCCATCGCCCCAGATGCGAGGATGGCAGAGTTGTGGGCGTCGCCCCGGTACGCAGGTCGCCAGGATCGCACACGTGTCATACGCGCGCGCCAACACCTCCACGGTCAGCTCGTTCTCTTCACAGACGATCGAGTTACCGCGGCGAGAGGTCGCGATGCACGCTCCGAGCGACGCGGCGACCCTCGGCAATAGCCCACACGACGAGCGAGGCACCGCGCTGCGCATCCCCCGCGCAGTAGACATTGCGGACGTTCGTCGCGAGGTTCGCATCGACCGCGATATTGCCGCGCGGATCGAGCCTCACACCGAGTTGCTCGACGAGGGTCTGCGCCGAGGGACCGGTGAACCCGAGCGCGAGGATGAGGGCCTCGCACGGAATCCGCAGCTCGCTGCCAGGCACGTCGACGAGCTCGCCGTGCACTCGCTCGACCGAGATGCCGTGCAACGCGACGAGCGCTTCGCCGTCGCCTTCGAGCCGCGTGGTACGGAAGCCGAACGTGCGCTCGCCGCCTTCCTCTTGCGAGCTCGAGGTCCGGAACACGAGCGGCCACGCCGGCCACGGCGTCGCCGGGTTGCGGCCGATCGGCGGCGCGGGCACGAGCTCGATCTGGGTCACTTCTTTCGCGCCCTGGCGCAGCGCCGTGCCGAGGCAGTCCGAGCCGGTATCTCCGCCGCCGAGGATCACGACGCGCTTGCCGGCCACGCTGCGCGCGGCGCTCGGGAGCTCGCGTGCGTTGACCTGATTTTGCTCCGTCAGATAGTCCATCGCGAGCATCACGCCCGAGAGCTCTCGGCCGTCGACGACGAGCTCTCGTGCGCGCTGGGCGCCGATCGCTACCACGACCGCGTCGTACTTCTTGGTCAGCGCGGACCACGTCGGCGAGCGACCGACCTCGGCATTGCAGATGAACTCGATGTGCGGCGAGATGGCGAGCCGGCGATCGATGACGTGCTTCTCCATCTTGAAATCGGGGATGCCGTAGCGGAGGAGCCCGCCAGGCTTGGCCGCGGCCTCGTAGATGGTGACCGCGTGACCCGCGAGATCGAGCTGGACCGCGGCGGCGAGGCCTGCGGGCCCGGAGCCGACCACGGCAACCGTCTTGTTGCTGCGTCGCACGCGCTCGGGAGGCACGACCCAACCTTCGCTGAACGCACGCTCGCTGATCGCGCGCTCGATCGCTTCGATCGTCACGGGTTGCTGATCGATATTGAGCACGCACGCCGCTTCGCACGGCGCCGGGCACAGCCGGCCGGTGAACTCGGGAAAATCGTTGGTCAGCGCGAGCTGGCGATACGCGTCTTCCCAGCGGTCCTTCCAGATCGCGTCCGCGAAGTCCGGGATCGGATTGCCGAGGGGACAGCCCTGGGTGCAGAACGGTACGCCGCAATCCATGCACCGGCCCGATTGCTCTTTGACATCGTGCGCGATCGCGTGCTCGACCTCGCGCCAATCGTGCAAGCGCTCGGCGATCGGCCGGCGGTGCGGTGCCGCGCGCTCCCACTCGAGAAAGCCGGTGACCTTGCCCATTACGTCGCCACTCGCAGCTGCTGGGGACGTTGCTTGCGCGCCTCGAGGACGCGCTTGTAATCGGTGGGGATGACCTTCACGAACTTACTGACCATGTGATCCCAGTTGTCGAGCAGCTTCTTGCCGCGCGCGCTGCCGGTGAAGCGAACGTGATCTTCGACGAGGCCGCGCACGAGCCACAGGTCGCTCTCGTCGGCGAGGGGCTCGAGCTCGACCATGTCGAGGTTGCAACGCGCGCGGAAGGCTTGCGCCGGATCCCACACGTACGCGACGCCCCCGCTCATGCCGGCGCCGAAGTTGCGACCGACACTACCGAGCACCACGACCACACCACCGGTCATGTACTCGCAGCCGTGATCGCCGACACCCTCGACGACCGCGCGTGCACCGGAGTTGCGCACCGCGAAGCGCTCGCCGCCGAGGCCGTTCGCGAACAAGTCGCCGCCGGTCGCACCGTAGAGTGCGACGTTGCCGATGATCACGTTGTCCTCCGCGACAAACCGCGCGCCAGCCGGTGGCTTGACGATGATGCGCCCGCCCGCCATGCCCTTGCCGGTGTAGTCGTTCGCTTCGCCGGTCAGCTCGAGTGTGACGCCCGGCGAGAGGAATGCGCCGAGGCTCTGCCCGGCCGAGCCGGCGTAGCGGATCGTGATCTCGTTGTCCGGCAGGCCGCGCGCACCATGGAGCTTCGCGAGGTGACCCGACAGCAGCGTGCCCGCGGCGCGCTTGGAGTTCTGGATCGGCAGCGAGATATCGATCGGCAGCTTGTCGAGTCTCGTGATGACCTCGTGATCGACGTGGTCGGAGAGATCCCACGGTTGCGCGCGCGCGAACCGCCGCGGCACGTTCGCCGGTACGACCGGCGGCTGGAGGATCGCGGAGAGATCGAGGCGCGCCGCCTTGCCGTGCCACGCGAGGCTACGCTTGCGCGTGCGCAGCTTCTCGACGCGGCCGACGATCTCGTCGATCGAGCGCACGCCGAGCCGCGCGAGGTGAGCGCGCACGCCTTCCGCGACGAACGTGAAGTACGCGACGACCTCCTCGGGCGTGCCGGTGTAGCGCTTGCGCAGCTCCGGATCCTGGGTCGCGATGCCGACCGAGCACGTGTTGAGATGACACTTGCGCAGCATCACGCAGCCGGTCGCGATCAGCGACGCGGTTGCCATGCCGAACTCTTCACCTCCGAGGAGCGCCGCGACGATCACGTCGCGCGAGGTCCGCAGCCCACCATCGACCTGCACGCGCACGCGGTCGCGCAGCCGGTTCTCGACGAGGACTTGCTGGGTCTCGGCCACCCCGAGCTCCCACGGCAAGCCCGCGTGCTTGAGGCTCGACAGCGGTGAAGCGCCGGTGCCACCTTCGTAGCCCGCGATCACGACGCACGCCGCGCGCGCCTTCGCGACCCCGGCCGCGACCAGGCCGACACCGACCTGACTGACCAGCTTCACGCTCACGCGGGCGGTCGGATTGACCGCGGTCAGATCGTAAACGAGCTGCGCGAGGTCCTCGATCGAGTAGATGTCGTGGTGCGGCGGTGGCGAGATCAGCGTGACGCCCGGCGTCGAGCAGCGCACCTTCGCGATCCGCTCGTCGACCTTCGCGCCGGGGAGCTGACCGCCCTCGCCCGGCTTCGCGCCTTGCGCGATCTTGATCTGCAAGTCATCGGCGCTGACCAGGTAGTGGGTGGTGACGCCGAACCGGCCCGAGGCGATCTGCTTGATCGCCGAGCGCCGCATGTCGCCGTTCGCGTCGGGCTCGAAGCGATGCGATTCCTCGCCGCCCTCGCCGGAGTTCGATCGGCCACCGATCCGGTTCATCGCGACCGCGAGCGTCTCGTGTGCCTCGGCGCTGATCGACCCAAACGACATCGCGCCGGTGACGAAGCGCTGGAAGATCGTCTCGACCGATTCGACCTCTTCGATCGGCACCGGATCGTGCGCGTACTGGATCTCGAGCAGGCCGCGCAGCGTGACGAGCGCGCGATCTTCGTCGTCGCACAAGCGCTCGAACTCGGTGAAGAGCTCCGCGTCGCGACGGCGCACGGCGTCCTGGAGCGCCGCGATGGTCTGCGGGTTCCACTTGTGGAGCTCGCCCGTGCGACGCCAGCGGTACTGCCCCGAGACCGGCAGCATCGGCTCGAACTTCGCGAAGCCTCGCTCGTGGCGGACTTGCGCTTCACCTGCAAGCTCGGCGAGGCCCACGCCACCGATGCGCGAGGGCACGCCGGTGAACCATTGCTCGACGAGGTCGCGATCGAGCCCGACCGCCTCGAAGATCTGGGCGCCGCGGTAGCTCTGCACGGTCGAGATGCCCATCTTGGACATGATCTTGAGCAGGCCCTCCTCGAGCGCATGGATGTACTTCGCGGGATCGAGGCCGCGCGCCCTGACGGTATCGAGCGCGAGGTAGGGGTTCACGGCCGCAGCGCCGAAGCCGATCAACATCGCGATGTCGTGGCACTCGCGCGCTTCCGCAGTCTCGACGACGATGCCGACCTGCATGCGAATGCCTTCGCGGATCAAATGCTGTTGGACCGCCGAGAGCGCGAGCAACGAGGGAATCGCGATATGGGTCGCGTCGACGCCGCGATCGCTGAGGATCAGCAGGTTGTGGCCGTCGTCGATCGCGGCGACCGCGGCCTTGCACAACCGTGCGATCGCCTTGTCGATCCAGGGCTCGCCGAGCGCCATCGGCCACACCATCGACAGCGTGATCGTATCGAACACGCCTTCACGCACCGTCCGGATCTTCGCGACATCTCGGCTATCGATCACCGGGCCGCGCAAGCGCAGCTGATGACATTGCTCGGGCGTCTCGTCGAACGTGTTGCCATCGGGCCCCATCGTGGTCTCGAGCGACATCACGAGCGCCTCGCGGATCGGATCGATCGGCGGGTTCGTGACCTGCGCGAACAGCTGATGGAAGTATGCCGACAGGTTCGGCGCGCGATCCGAGAGCACCGCGAGCGGCGTATCGGTGCCCATCGAGCCGACCGGTTCCTTGCCGGTCTCGGCCATCGGGATGACGATCAGATCGAGATCCTCGTCGGAGTAACCGAACGCTCGCTGCAAGCGCACGAGCTCCTCGCCCGTGATCGCGACCGCCGGCACGGCATCGTCCGCATCGGCGAGCTCGAACACGTTCTTGTCGAGCCACTTCTTGTACGGGAACCGCCCGGCGACGTCGGCCTTGAGCTCGGCATCGTCGACGATCCGGCCTTCTGCGGTATCGACGACGAACATCATGCCAGGCGTCAGCCGGCCCTTCGCCTTGACCTGCTCGATCGGGACATCGATCACGCCGACCTCCGAGGCGAGGATCACGCGATCGTCGGTCGTGAGCGTCCAACGCGCCGGGCGAAGGCCATTGCGATCGAGCGTCGCTCCGACGAGCTGACCGTCGAAGAACACGATCGCCGCGGGGCCATCCCACGGCTCCATCAGCGAGGTCGCGTAGCGATAGAAGCTGGTCCGGTTCTCGTCGAGCAGGCCGTTCTCCCACGCTTCGGGGATCATCATCATCATCGAGTGCGGCAGCGTGCGACCGCCGAGCGTGAGCAGCTCGACCATGTTGTCGAACTGAGCCGAATCGCTCTTGCCGGGCACGATGATCGGCATCAGGCGCTCGAGGCCGCCGTGAAACTTCGCCGAGTGGAGCTGGCTGCGCCGCGCCTGCATCCAGTTGCTGTTGCCGCGCAGCGTGTTGATCTCGCCGTTGTGCGCGATGTAGCGAAACGGCTGCGCGAGGTCCCACGTCGGGAACGTGTTCGTCGAGAACCGCGAGTGCACGACCGCGACCGCACTCTCGACCTCTTCGCGTTGCAGATCGAGGAAGAAGTTGCTGAGCCGCGCGGGCAGCAACAGCCCCTTGTAGACGATCGTCTCGGTCGACAGGCTCGCGATGTGGAAGTAGCCGATCGGATCGGCGCCGCGCTCGCGCACCCGATTCTCGGCGAGCTTCCGGATCACGAACAGCGTGCGCTCCCAGGCCGATGGCGGCACGCGGCGCATGCGAATGAACACCTGACGAAACACCGGCATCACGTCGCGCGCGACGGGACCGGCGACGCTCGGATCGATCGGCACGTCGCGCCAGCCGACGACTCGCTGGCCTTCTTCGTGGACCGCGCCTTCGATCAGCTGCTCGCACGCCTCGCGCATCGCGGGATCCGGCGGCAGGAACACGTTGCCGACCGCGAACTTGCGATTCGGATGGAGGTCGAAGCCGAGCCGCGTGGCCTCCGCGCGAAAGAACTTCTCCGGAAGCTGGATCGCGATGCCCGCGCCATCGCCGGTATCCGGGTCGGCGCCGGTGGCGGCGCGATGCGAGAGCCGGCGCAAGATGCCCAGCCCCTGGTCGACGATCGAGTGCGAACGCGTGCCCTTGATATTGGCAACGAATCCGACGCCACACGCGTCGCGGAAATCCATAACGCAGTGAGTCTAAGGGCAGACCTCGTCAGGGAAAAGCGATTTCTCCGCCTTAACGGACGTGGGACACCGCGCAGCGCAAACGGGTCCATGGAACTTCACCGGGCACGCGCATGTCGATACGCCATGCGCAGTGCCTGGATCGGTCTCTTGCTCGTCGCGTGTTCGTCTCCCGTGTCGCCGCCACCGCAGGATCGCCCTCTGGCCACGACGCGCGTGGTGATCGAGGCACCCCGCATCGCGCCGGCGCGCGAGCCGATCGCACCGTGGTCGCTGACCGCGTCGGATGGCAGCGGGCTCGAGCTCCAGTCCGTCGATGCGCGCGCGGTCGTCGAAGGTCCGCTCGCGTACACCGAGCTTCACCTCAAGTTTCACAATCCCGAACCCCGAGCCCGCGAAGGCACGTTCGCGATCACGTTGCCGTCACGTGCGGCGGTGTCGCGCTTCGCGATGTTCGAGGACGGTCACTACAAGGAAGCGGAGGTCGTCGCGAAGGCGCTCGCTCGCCGCGCGTACGACGATGCGATCCACGCGAACATCGATCCCGCGATCCTCGAGAAGGGGGCGGGCAATCAGTTCACGGCGCGCGTGTTTCCGATTCCAGCGAGCGGCGACAAGGAGCTCGTGATCTCGTACAGCCAGGAGCTCGTCGGGGCGGGCTACCTGTTGCCGCTCACCGGCTTGCCCACGATCGCGGAGGTCGGGGTATCGCTGCAGAGCACCGACGCGGCCGGGGTGCGCCACGAGCAGACGTTGCACCAGAAACAATGGCAACCCGACCACGATTTCTGGATGGACGTGGAGACCCCTGTGGGGCTCGCGAGCGGAGGCACGATCGCGGCAGCGTTCGAGGTCCAGCCGCTCGGCACCGCGTCGCTCGACGCGCCGACCGCGCTGACGATCCTCGTCGATACGAGCGCCTCGCGCGCACCGGGATTTCGCCACTACATCGAGCGCGTGCGTACGCTCGTCCATGACCTCGCCGCGCGCTACGACGGCCTGACCGTCGAGCTCGTCGCGTTCGATCAAGGAATCGCGGCGATGTACGCGGGCCCCGCGAAGGCGATGGGAGAGGTGGAGATCGCCGCGTTCGTCGAGCGCCGGGCCGATGGCGCCTCGGATCTCGAGCGCGCGCTCGCGAGCGTGAAACCTGGAGCGCGTATCGCGATCATCACCGATGGGGTGGTGACCGCGGGCCTCGAGAACGCGCCGCTGGTCGAGGCGTGGAAGCGTGCGCGGCCCGCGCGCGTCGACGTCCTGCTCGCCGGTGGCGTGCGCGACGAGACCACCGCGACGGCGCTCGTGCGTGCCGGCGCGCGCGCCGGTGACGTCTTCGATTTCGACGACCAGCTCTCGGAGATCGAGACCGGGCTTGGAGAGAGCGTGCGGACCGACGTGCCCGTCGAGGTCGCGGGTGCGACCTGGTTCTACCCGCACGTGATTCCCTCGGTGCGTGCCGGCACGCACGTGATGGTCTACGCGCGAATGCCCGCGTTCGCTGGCCCGCTCGCGGCGACGATCGATCACGCGGCGAGGACCATCGCGGTTCGCCCGGGCACGCCGGCGCTCGTCGAGCGAGCGGCCGCGAGCGCCGAGATCGCCGACCTCGAAAACCAGCTTGCCGCCGCCACGACCGAGCCCGCGAAGAAAGAGCTCGCGAAGAAGATCGAGCTCACGTCGGTGGCGTCACGGGTCGTGTCGTCGCAAGCGACGATGCTGATCCTCGATAGCGATCGCGAGTACGACAGGTACGGCATCGATCGTCAGGCGCTCGTCGACATCCTCGTCGTCGGCACGCACGGACTCGAACAACAGCACCGCTCGTTCGTCGCAAGCCGCGATCGCAAGGCGGGCCGTGGCAAGCCCGGCTTGAACGACTTCATGCTCGGTCTCGGTGGTAACGGGGTCGGCGGTGGCGGTGAGGGCTGGGGAACGATCGGCACGGGCCGCTTCGGCACGATCGGGCACGGGGCGGGTGTCGGCTATGGACGTGGGACCTTGGTCGGTCACGCCGCGTCCGTGCCGACGATCCGCATCAGTCAGGCGACCTCCATGGGATCGCTCGACCTGGCGCCGGTCCGGCGCTACGTCCGGCGCCACCTCGAGAAGATCAGGTACTGCTACGAGAAGGAGCTGCTCGCGCGTCCGCAGCTGGCGGGTACGTTGCAGACCCGGTTCGAGATCAAACCGGATGGTCACACCGGTGACGTGACGGTCTCCGGGTTCGACGACAAGGTCGCCGCGTGCGTCCAGGACGTACTCACGAACGTCGAGTTCCCGGCGGTCACTGGCGAAACGATCATCGTGAACTATCCGTTCACGTTTCGATCGGAGAATACGCCGCCCGACGACAACGGATTCGACGAGGTCGCGGCCGCGATCGCCGCGCCGACCCTGCACCCGAACCCCGGCACTCCGGCACCAGCGCCGGCGCCTCGCCACGACCGCGCTGGGGTCCCCGAGACCCCCGAGGTCCGCAACGTCCCCAGCGTGCCAGCCTCGCACGGGGGCACGCCATCGGCTCAAGTCGAACCCGTGCCGACGCCCACCTCCGACCCCGGCGTGCCGGCTGCTCCTGCGCCCCGCTCCGAGGTCGCGTCGGCACCGCGGCCGGTCGACGACATGCCGCGGTTCGATCCCGCGGCGAGCGCGTTGCGCGGCAAGCTCGCCACGGTGATGCGTGCGATCGCGAAGCACGATCCAAATGCTCTCGTCCTCGCGCAGAGCTGGCGCGATGCTCAGCCGACCGACGTCACCGCGATCATCGCGCTCGGCGAGGTCGCCGAAGCGAATGGCGACGTCCCCGGCGCCGCACGGATCTACGGCTCGCTGATCGATCTCTATCCATCGCGTGCCGACTATCGGCGGTTCGCAGGCGAACGTCTCGAGCGGCTCGGCATGCCCGCGAACTGGCTCGCGATCGACACCTATCGCCACGCCGCGACCGATCGTCCGGATCAAGTCACCGGTCACCGCCTACTCGCTTACGCGCTCGTCCGCGCGAACGACTACGCCGGTGCACTGACCGCGATCTTGCGCGGGGTCGACGAGAAGACCGCCGATGACCGCTACCGCGGCGCCGATCGCGTGTTCCGCCGGGATGCGGGCATGATCGCCGCCGCGTTCCTCGCGCACGGAGGTGATCGCGCCGCGATCACCAAGCAGCTCGCGAAGCGCCACCTCGATCTGTTCACCGCGCGCTCCGAGCGCGTGCTGCTGTACTGGGAGACCGATGCGAACGATGTCGATCTGCACATCCGAGATGCCCGTGGCAATCACGCCTGGTACTCGCACCTTCCGATGGACTCGGGCGGCGAGCTCTATGCCGATATCACCACCGGGTACGGCCCCGAGTGCTTCGAGATCGTCGGCCGCGCGACCGCCGGTCCATACGCGATCGGCGTGCACTACTATCGCCAGGGCCCGATGGGCTACGGCATGGGGCTCGTACAGATCGTTCGCTTCGACGGCAAGGACTTCGCGTTCGAAGACCGCCCCTATCTGATCATGCAGGACGAGGCGTACGTCTCGCTCGGTATCGCGCGACTCTGATCTCCGATCACGGAACGATGCCGACGCACTCGTCCGCGCAATTGAAGGCCGCGCCAGCGCACGAGGCATCGTCCTCGCACGTCTGGCACGCGTCGGCCTTGTTCATGTACGCGTCGTTGCTGTTCGCGGAGTCCTTGCACTTGGACTCGCATGTCGCGATGTCGTAGTTCTTGTCGAAGCATTCCGAGTAGCGATTGCAGATGTGATCGCAGTCGTACGCGTTCTTGACGGTGTCGCAACCCGCGCCGTACGCGGCAACACCGGCGACCATCGCGACCCAGACGATTCCAAGCTTGGCTAGATGCATATGTGCGAGGCGTTTTGCACGCCTCGTGCCTGCACGAAAACTTGCTCGCGGGCGGAGGGCCCGCGACGATGGCGGCGATGGACAAGCAGTCGCTGGTGGACCAGTTGCGCGAACAACTCTCCATGACGGCGCGCGCTGCGCTCACGTCGCGCGACGCCGCGGCGATGGAGGCGCGCGACGGCGCGACGCCCGACGAGAAGCGCGAAGACGCGCGCGCGGCACATCAGCTCGGCACGCTTGGCAAAGCCCAGCAACGCCGGGCACAAGACGCGATCGCTGCGGCCGATGCGCTCGCTGCCTTTCGCCCACCTGCGCTCCCAGGCACGGCTCGAATTCAGTTGGGAGCGATCGTCGAGATCGAAGATGACGAACGTGGCGAAGGCCGCACGTTCTTTCTCGCACCGGTCGGCGCGGGCATGACGCTGACCGGCCCGGGTGGCGATGGACATCTCTCGGTCGTCACACCCGTGTCGCCGATCGGCAAGGCCGTGATCGGCAAGAAGACCGGCGACGTCATCGATGTGACGGTCGATGGCGAGCTCCGCGAGTGGCAGATCACATACGTCGAATAGCCGAGCAGCTCGAGTAGCTCGCACGTGGCGTGAGCGCACAGCGAGCCAAACGGCTCGCACGCCCGAGCGCAAGTGCCACGTCACGCTCGATTCGCAGCTGGCACGAACGCCGCAGTGGATTTCGCATACGTATGGCCACGAGCACGCTGCCGAACCCGTCACGACGCATCGAGATCGCCCCCAAGACGATCTTCCTCGTCCTCGGCGTGATCGCCGGCGTCTGGGCGCTCGGCCAGCTCCGGACCGTAGTGACCGTGTTGACGATCGCTCTCGTCATGGTCGGCACGTTCGACCCGGTCGTCGCTTGGCTCGAGAAGCGGGGGCTCGGGCGTGGTCGCGCGCTGGTGCTGGTGTTCTCGATCGCCGGACTCGCGGCGATCGGCGTGATCGTGTTGATGGTGCCGCCGCTCGTGCAACAGATGCTGAGCCTGGTCGACCAGGCACCCAAGCAGCGCCTGAACATGATCCACACGCTCCAGCAATACTCGTGGTCCAAGCCGTTCGTAAAGACGCTCCAAGATCTGCCGGTCGACGATCTGGGCCGCCGCGCGGGTAGCGCGATGATCGGCTACTCGATGAGCATGCTCGAGATGCTGGGGTACGGCATCTCGACCCTGTTCCTCTCGATCTATCTGCTCGCCGATCCGGTGCGCTCGAAGGGCCTGCTCTACGCGGTGGTGCCCCGCCACCACCACGTCAAGCTCGCGAAGGTGCTGCTCGAGCTCAAGGTGATCGTCGGTGGCTACATGCGCGGTCAGCTGATCACGTCCCTGGCCATCGCGGTGTTCGTGTTCATCCTGCTCACGGTGCTCGGCGCCGACAACGCGCTCGCGATCGCTCTGTTCGCGGGGATCACCGACATCATCCCGTTCGTCGGCGGGTACGTCGCGAGTGCGCCGGTGATCATCGCGACGATCCCGAACGGCACGACGACCGCGCTGATCGTCGCAGGGCTGATGGTGCTCTACCAGGAGTTCGAGAGCCGCATTCTTGTCCCCCGCGTCTACGGCCGCACGTTGCGGTTGCCGCCCGCGATCATCCTGATCGCCCTGCTCGTCGGTGGCACGCTGGCTGGCATCGTAGGCGCGCTGCTCTCGCTGCCGATCGCGGCAGGGCTCGCGATGGTGATGAAGGAGCTCCGCTTCGATCTACCGGGCGAGACCGTCGATCACGATCGGATTCGCCGGCTCGACGAGCAAGCAATCCGCGTCTACGAGGAGCTCACCGAGAACATTCCGGCGGCCGAAGCTGGCGTGATCGCGGACGACCTCGCGAACCTGGTCAAACGCAGCGAAGACGGTGGTCCGACCCTCTCCGCGCAGCTGCCGGTGCTCCCGAGCGAGCCGCCGCCGGGTACCTGATGCACCCACGCACGAGCATGCGCCTTGTCCTCGGTACCCTGTGCTTCAGCGCGACCGCGTTCGCCGGCGCACCGGCGAAGATGACCGTGATGTCCTCGGCGTTCGCCCCGAATGCCGCGATCCCCGACGAGTACACGTGCACCGGGAGCGATGTCTCGCCCCAGCTGACCTGGACGAACGTGCCGGTCACCGCGAAGAGCATCGCGGTGCTCGTAGAGGATCCAGATGCCACTCACGGCACGAAGGTCCACTGGCTGGTCACCGGCATCGATCCAGTGACCAATGCGCTGGCGCGCGACGCGGGCGTGCAGCGTTATGAAGGTCCGTGCCCGCCGGCCGGGGCCGTCCATCGCTACCACTTCGACGTGTATGCGCTCGACATCACGCTCCCGGCCGCGCGTGACCGGACCCAGTTCATGACCGCGATTTCAGGGCACGTCGTCGGCCATGGCGAGCTGATCGGCACATACCAGAAGAAGTGATCATCCGTCGTGGTCTACTACCCCCATGACCACGGCTCCGCCCAACGCCTTCGTCGGTCGCCAAGCGATCTTCGATCGCCGGCTCGTCGTGATCGGGTACGAGCTGTTGTTCCGCAACAGCATGGAGAATCGCGCGAAGTTCGATAACCCGAACCAGGCGACGGCGACCACGATGCTGAACGCGTTCGTCGAGCTCGGGCTCGATACGCTCGTCGGCAAGGTGCCGGTCTGGGTCAACCTGCCGGCGGATTTCTTGCTCGGCCGCTATCAGATTCCATTGCCACCCGAGCGCACCGTGATCGAAGTACTCGAGGACGTGCCCGTGACACCCGCGCTGCTCGCAGCCCTCGAGGGATTTCGCGCCGAGGGCTTCAAGATCGCGCTCGACGATTTCATCCTGACCGACGAGACACGGCCGATGGTCGCACTCGCGAACTACATCAAGGTGGATGTGCTCGGCATCGCGAAGGACGAGATCCGACGCCAGTACGATGCGCTCCACGGCCTCGGTCCGACGCTGCTCGCCGAGAAGATCTCGACTCACGACGAGCACATCTTCCTGCGCGACCTCGGGTTCGCTCTCTATCAAGGTCACTTTCTCGAGCTCCCGATCATCGCGAAGACGACGCGAATGCCTCACGACCGCGTCGCGCTCGTGAAGATCCTCAACGCGCTCTACAAAGACCGGCTCGATCTCGGCGAGCTCGAGAACCTGGTCGCCTCCGAGGTCGGCCTCGCTGTTCGGTTGATCAAGCTCGCGAGCTCCGCCGCGATGTCGCTCGGCCAGCCGATCGCTTCGGTACGCCAGGCCGTGCTGCGCCTCGGCGTCCAGCAGGTCGGCGCGTTGATCATGCTGATCATGGTCGCGGGCTTCGACGACAAGCCGATCGATCTCGCGCGTCAGGCACTGGTCCGCGCGCGCATGGCGCAAGAGCTCGCCAAGCACGCGAAGCTGCCCTCCGATCAGCTGTTCACCGCCGGGCTGCTCTCGCTGCTCGACGCGATGCTCGATCGTCCGCTGCGCGACGTGATGGCCGAGCTGTCGGTCGCGCCGATGGTCAAGCAAGCACTCGACGGTGGCACCTCACCGGCCGCGAAGATCCTCGATACCGTGCGCCACCAGAACCGCGGCGACCTCGCGCACGTGCTCGGCTCGCACTTCACCTCTCACCAGGTGTTCGTTGCCTGGTTCGATGCGATCCGCTGGGCCGACGAGATCATCGCGAAATTCTGAAGACTATGGGTCGGTGCGGTATGATGCCGAGCTCATGGAGAGCTACGAGAAACGAACGTGGTGGAGTCGGCACGACCTCAGCAAACGGCTGCAAAGTCCGGCATTCCTCGAGGCGGCGGTCACGACCGCGTTCCTCGTCGCGGCCTCCGACGGCAGCGCGAGTGAGGCCGAGCAGGATGCCTTGCTCGATCGGCTCGAGATCCTCGGTGGCGTCGATCGCGACGCGATCGACGAGCAGCTCACCGCCGTCGCACAGAAGCTCGAGGCGAGTGGCTTCGAACCTCTGATCGCACGAGTCGACGAGCTCACCGACGAGGCCGACGGCGAAGCCGTGATGATGCTCGGCCTCGCGATCGCGCTCGCCGACGATGATTTCTCGAACGACGAGCGCGAGATCGCGGGCCAGCTCGCGACGGCGCTCGGCTTGACGCTCGATCTCGACAAGCTCGTCGCCGAAATTCGCGGGTGAAGCTGTTCGCGCTCGCCGTGGTCGGGTGCGCTGTCGCCCCGGGTCGACCACTGCCACCCGAGGAGCCGGGCTCGCCTATCAGCGTCGCGCGCGCACGCGAGTGGTCCGCAGCGAAGCTCGGCTACTGTCAGGCGCCGAATCACCAGCGCGATGGCGATGCCGATTGTTCGACGACCTGCGATCGCGAGGACAACCCGGCATGGGACGCGTATCGCTCGGATTGTTCCGGCCTCGTCGCGTATGCGTGGCAATTGCCTGCGCCCGGTGTCACGACGCAGGACCTCGCGCCGTTCCACGTCGTGCTGACCCATCCGATCGCCGCGATCGCGCTCGCCCCCGGCGATGCGGTCAACAACCGCGGCCACACCATGCTGTTCGCTGCGTGGAGCTCGAGGCCGTATGTCGCGCGCTTTGTCGAGGAGCCGGGCTGCCACTCGCCCACCCCCTTCGCACACGAGATCGAGGCCACGGTGATGACCTCGGGCGACCAGATCATCGTGTTCGGCAAAGGCCGTTACACCGCGATCCGCAACGACGCCGCGCCATGACTCGTGGCATCCTTTGCCCGCGTGCGGATCGGTGACCTGCTAGTGGAGAAGGGCTGGGCGCGCGCGCGCGATGTCGCTGCGGCGCTGTCCTCCTCCGACGTCGGGCGCCTATGCTCGGTCTTGATCGCGCGCGGGGTCCTCGAGTTCGATGTCGCGGCCCGCGCGCTCGGCGAACAGCGCGGCGTACCCGCGGCACTCGCTCGTCATCTCGAAGGCCGTGATATGGCTCTCGCCGCGAAGCTGCCGAGCGATTTCGGCCGCGCCTCGTGCGCGCTCCCGATCGGACGCACCACGGGTGGCGCGATGATCGTCGCCGCGCGCGATCCGGATGCAGCGCTCCGGACCTCGCTCGAACGGCTGGTCGGGTCGGTCACCCTCGTGATCACGCCCGCAACCCGGCTCGAACAGTTGGTAGCCGCGGCGTACGGCGAGGCGCCGCGCGACGAGTTCGATATCGATCTCGATTCGGCGGTCGATCTCGCGCCGCTCGAACCTCCGCCGCCCGATGTCGACATGCTCGATCCGGACAGCATTCGCATGGCGCTCTCGTCGCTCGATGACGTGCGGGTCGCAAAGGATCCGAGCCAGAGCGGGCTGATCCAGATGACCACGCTGTCTTCGTCGTCGAGCATCAAGCTGCAGCCGGCCGGGCGCGCGCTGCCACCCGCGGCGCCGAAGATCGCGGCGATCCGCGAGGCCCTCGAGCGCGCCGTGACGCGCGACGCGGCCAGCGACCTCGCGATGAGCTTCATCGCCGGGCGCTGGCTCGCCGGTGCGATCGTCGTGGTGCGGGAAGCGACCGCGATCGGCTATCGCGGGCATGGCATCGCGGATCTCGCGGAGCTCCATCTGCCGCTCCGCCTGCCCTCGACGATCGCGCGTGCGATCGAGACCCAGCAGACCGAGAGCGTGATGCCGTCGAGCCCCGCGCAGGATCAGCTGGCGCGCGTGCTCCACGCGCAAGTCATCACCGCGGCGCCCGTGATCGTTGCGAGTCAAGTGATCGCGGTCGTCGCGACCGGCGATTCGATCCATGGACCTGCCGATACCAACGCCGCGAGCGAGCTCGGTCAGCTCGCGCAGGCGCTCGGTGAAGCTTGGGATCGGATCCGTCGCGGATGACGCCGATGACCTCTGCGCACCGCACGTGGCGCACGAAGGTGTTCGTCTCGACCTGGCTGAGCTACATCGGCTTCTACTTCTGTCGTCGCCCTTTTTCCGCCGCGAAGTCCGCGCTGGGCGAACAGAATCACTGGGACGCACGCACGCTCGGCAACATCTACGCGGCGTATTTGATCGCGTACGCGCTCGGTCAGTTCCTCGCATCCGCGATGGGACCGCGCCTCGGCCCACGCAAGAACGTGCTGCTCGGCATGGGGCTCTCCGTGATCGTCACGCTCGCGATGGGGATCTCGATGTCGCCGTGGGTGATGGCCGGGTTGATCGCGGTCAACGGGCTCGCCCAAGCGACCGGTTGGTCCGGCAACGTCGGCACGATGGCGAACTGGTTCCACAAGCACGAGCGCGGCAAGGTGATGGGCCTCTGGTCGACGAACTTCACCGTCGGCGCGATCACCGCCGGGCTCGTGATGGGGCTCGTGCTCGGCGATAGCTCGACCGCGGATCAGCCGTGGCGATGGTGCTTCTTCACCGGCGCCGCCGTGCTGTCGATCATCTGGATCCAGTTCTTCTTCCTGCAGCGCAGCAAGCCCGAAGACGTCGGGCTCGCCGGCATCGATGACCCGGTCACGACCATCGACGAATCCAAGGTGGTGGAGCCGGTCGGCATGTCGCGCGATCAGAAGATCAACCTCGGGCTCGTCGCGGGCTTCTACTTCTTCTCGAAGCTCGTGCGCTACGCGATCTGGTCGTGGGCCGCGTTCTTCCTCGCCGAGCAGTATCATCTGTCGGGCAAGGCGGCGAACACCTACGCGATCGCGTTCGACATCTGCGGCATGCCGGGCGTGTTCCTCACCGGCTACCTCTCCGACAAGTACTTCAAGAGCCGGCGTGCCGGCGTCGCGTTCGTGATGATGCTCGGCATGACCGGCGCGACCGCTCTCCTGATCGTGTTCGGCGGCTCCAGCGTGCCGGTGTTCGTCGCGCTGCTCGGCCTCGTGGGGTTCTTCCTCTACGGCCCCGATGCGCTGCTCTCCGGCGCAGGGGCGATGGACATCGGCAGCCGGCGCCAGGCGACCTTTGCGGCCGCGGTGATCTCCGGCTTCGGCAGTATGGGACCGATCGTCCAGGAGGTCATCGTGCCGCGGGTCTACGACCAGAAGACCTCGGGCATGGGCCCGGTGTTCGCGATCTTGTTCATCTCCTCGGCCTGTGCGGCGGTGTTTTGCGCGATCCTGGTCTATCGAAATCGCAAAGGCGGCCGAGGCATCTAATGGCCATCCTGATCGTCCATCCAGACCGCAAGACCCAGCGCATCGTGCAGCGCATCCTCGGCGTGACGGGCTATCGCATCGAAGTGGCCGACGATCTCGAGCAGGGCATCCGCTTGCTCCAGCACATCTCGCCGCGCCTGGTCGTGGTCGATGGCTCGGCCCTGACCTCGCCATTCGCCGCACCGTTCTTCGCGGCCGTGCGCGCCAAGCGTGCCGAGGCCTGCATGATGTTGCTCGGTGCGAATACGCTCGAGCAGATTCCCCACATCCTCGAGCTCGGCGCGATCACGAACCTGCTCGTGCATCCGATGCCCGTGCTCGCCGAAGAGCTCACGATCACCGCGCACAAGCTCGTGCGCAACGACCTGTTCGGCGCCGAGAAGTACCTCCTGTGGGGCACGCAGCTCCACGAGATCGACATCACGCGATCGACGCAACGCCCGAAGATCGTGGCCGACCTCTCGGAAGCAGTGCGCGCGCGCGGCCAGAGCGCGCGCGTCGCCTCGATGGCCATGCTCGTCGCCGACGAGCTGATCTCGAATGCCGTGCACAACGCGCCGTGCGATGCCGACGGCAACCACTATCGCAGCGAGGTCGCGCGCGATACCGACCTCGAGCTCGATGCGCGCCACCAAGTCCGGTTACGCTGGGGCTGCGATGCGCGGTACGTTGCGATCGAGGTCAACGACCACTTCGGGAGCCTCGATCGCAACACGATCCTGCGCTCGCTCGCAAAACAAGATGTCCGCGAAGCCGGTGGTGGAGCCGGCATGGGAGTCGCGTTGAGTTACCGAAGCTGTGATCACCTCGTGTTCAATCTGGCTCCCGGGAAGAGGACGGAGATCATCGCGTTGATCGACGTGCGCTATAGTCCGTCCGAACGCATCCCTGCTTCGTCCTTCAACGTCTTCGTGGAGAGCTCGACGTGACCGACATCCGCGGCCGCCTACATATCGATCCCGGTGCGAACGGCACCTGGGTACTCGCCGGCTCGATCGACGAGACGTCGCAGCTCGGAGAGCTCCTCGCGCGTGCCCAGCAGGGTCGGCTCATGCTCGATCTCGGCGGCGTGCAGTTCATCAACTCGCTCGGCGTGCGTGACTGGATCCGCATGCAGACCGAGGCCACCAAGCAGCACCTCGCGATCGACCTCCTCCGGGTCTCCGAGCCGATCATCCATCAGTTCAACATGATCATCGCGACGCGCGGGAGCTCGCACGTCGCGTCGTTCTACGCGCCCTACGCGTGCGATGCCTGCGGCCGCGAGGAGTCGCTGCTGATCGATGCGGATGTCCACGCCGCGTCGCTGGCGCAGCTGGTCCCCCCCACCCAGACCTGCCCGGAATGCGCGGCGCAGATGGCCTTCAATGATTTCCCCGAGCGCTATTTTTCGTTCCTCGTTCCAGATTCGTCCCGACCAGGCTAAAAGCGGCGGGTGCTCGAACACTTCGCCACGTTCGTCCAGGACTTCGTCGCCCGGGTCGGCTATCCGGGTCTGTTCCTGCTGATCACGCTCGAGAGTACGCTGGTGCCGATTCCCTCGGAATTGGTCATGCCGTTCGCGGGGGTGCTCGCGTCGCACGGCACGTTCTCGCTGCCCGTGATCTTGATCATCAACACGACCGCCGCGCTGCTCGGCTCGGGCATCAGCTACTGGATCGGAGCCGCTGGCGGCAAGCCGTTGCTCCTCAAGTACGGCAAGTTCGCACTGATCCGGAAGCACGACATCGAGATGACCGAGCGGTACTTTGCCAACCACGGCAAGACCACGATCCTGGTCGCCCGGTTCCTTCCCATCATCCGTCACATCATCTCGGTGCCCGCCGGCATCGCGCGCATGCCGCTCGTGCCGTTCTTCACGCAGACATTCATCGGTTCGACGATCTGGGGGAGCGTCCTAATTCTTCTCGGGTATCACTTCGGCGACGCGTTTCTCGAGACTGCCAAGCGGGTGAAGCACGTCGACCTGATCATCGGCGTGGTCATCCTCGCCGTGCTATTAGCCCTCGCAATCCGATTCGTGGTACGTCGCCGACGAGAGCCGTCGGCGCAGGCCGGTCAGCAAGACGAATCCAAGCTCGCAGACTGACGTGTCTACCCACGTGTCGTACCCCAGTCGTCCTCCCACCGCCCCCCCGCAGCCCTCCCCAGCTATGGCCGCGCATGCGTCCGAGAGCGTGCTAGCTTCAGCGGCAATGGGGTTGTCGTCGGCCCAAGCACAAGCGTTCGCAACGCGCGTGCTCGACCGTCACGAAACCGAGCTCGTCGAGCAGGCCCTGGGTGCCGTGGCTGCCGAGTCGCCGACCGACGCGGCGATCCTGCGGACCATGATCGACGAGCTGCGGTCGACCTCGGAGTTGCTCGAGCGCCAGCGACCGCTCCGCGCGCCCACCGCACTCGCCGGCGAAGCCCGCGACGAGACCACGCTGATCGACCACCTCTGTACGATCGACGGCCTCTCCGGCGACCTGTCGTTGCCGCTCAAGGCGACGCTGTCGCGGACGCACCTGCTCACCAAGATCAACTTCCTGCGTGGCTTCGTGAAGGCCACCGGCGCGCTCCATCACATCCCGAGTGCGGTCCAGATCACGCACGACCTCCGCGAAGAGGTCGCGCAATCGATCTACACGCTGCTCGCGGAGGAGCTCTTGCTCGCGCTCCTGCGCAAGCCCGATGTCACGCGCCGCACCAAGCAGCGCGCCGCGGATCAGTTGATCACCATCTGGGACGATGCCGCGCTCGAGATCGACGACTTCGCGCCGCTGCTCGAATCGGCATGGCACGCGCGCAACCGGATCAACAGCGCCTACGGCACGCTGCTCGGCGCGACCGAGACGTTCCGCTTGGTCCGCGAAGACTGCAGCCCCGAGGTCCTCGATTTCTTCGGCCGCGATGGCATGAGCATCGACGAAGCGTCGGCGTTCGAGGAGTTCCTGTTCAACATGACGCACGAGGAGCTCGCCACGCTCCGTCGCGCGATGCAGCAGCAGCACATCGGAGCCGCGAGCCCCGCGTGGGCCGCCGAAGTGCTGGGTCGTCAGATCGAAGAGCTCGAGCACTCGCACGAGATCGATCCCATGGCGCTCTATCGCAGCTACCAGCGTCGCCAGCTCGCCGCCGACTTCCGCCTGATGTCGGGAGCGCCGGGGCCTCGCCGTACGGCCGAGGGCTACTTGATGGTCTATCTGTTAGACCAGCAGTAGCCAGCTCGGCTAGCAGGCACGAGCGGGACCGAACTACGCTTTGACCGCGAGCGCTTCGTTCAGGTGCTTCTCGAGCAGCCGCGCGAGCTCGGGAATCGCTTCGACCACGTTGCGCTTCGCGGAGTCGCGCATGCGCATGTACATCTTCTTCGCCGTGGTGTGCGACGTGTTCGCTGCTCGCTCGTCGGTGACCTTGAGCAGATCCTCGGCCACATCATCCGAGCGCGCGATCACGTAATCGGCGAACGTGCTCGGCTTGGTGACCTCCCACTTGTCGTAGTGGGGCTGGATCTTGCCGAGCCAATCGTCGAGCAGGGCGTCGACGACCTCGGGGACGAACTTGCCCTTGATCGCCTTGATCGTCGAATAGGCGCCCTTGATCAGGAAGCCCTTCTGTTTGACCTGGGAATCGATCAACCCGACGGTCTCTTCGACCACCTTGGGGCGAACCGGTTCTCGACCTAGCGTATCGACGAGGATGCTCGACATCGCCTTGCGCGTACCACAAAGGATCTTCCGACGCTACTGCGCGGGTTCCTTGAACGAAACGCCATATCGATCACACCGGGTCTTCATCTGCTCGCGATCGCCCTTGGGCAGCTTCTCGAACCACTGCTGCGCCATGACCGAGTCGCCATCGATGCACGAGGCCGAGACCATGATTCGCATCATGCGGATGTTCGTCGGCTGCTTCGCCAGGACCTTGCCAGCGACCATCTTGGCCTCGTCCCAATCGCCCTTGTCGTAGGCCGAGTTCGCGCGCGCCATGATCGCATCGACCTTCACATCGGGTCGCTCGAGCGCGATCGTCGGATCCTCGTCGGAGCCCGACGAGGGCTCGGCCGCCATGGTTGGATTGGTCACCGGAGCCTGGTGCGTGGCCGCCGCCCTGTGGTCGGTGGCAGGCGTGGGGGCGCGGTCCGGCGGGTCCGCGGCGGGGTCGAGGTGCCTCGGAGGCGGGCTCGCGCTAGCCGCCACGGCGCTCGGCGTGGACCGGACCTGGACGAACAGATAGACACCGGCGATCACCACGAACGCGGCTAGCAAGCCGAGGAGGGCATGTCGCACGGGCACGATAAAGCGATAGCACGCGGCGGTTTGCACTCCAAGCGCGCGCCCGCTTGTCAGCCGGTGACACCGCCGCGGAAGGGGCATGGATTGTGTCTATCGGTGCTGGCCGCGCTACGATGCATGTCGGATGGCAAGCGCGCCGCGCGTTCCTGCGCAGAAGGTCCCCGAGGTCAAGATCGGTGACCTCGTGCTCGACCGTTATCGCGTGATCGAACAGATCGGATCTGGCGGCCACAGTGTGGTGTTCAAGGGCACCGACGAACGCTTGTCGCGACCGGTCTGCGTGAAAGTGTTCAGCGGGCTCGGAGGACTCTCTGGGGTTGGCCGCACGAGCTACGAGCACTTCGTTCAAGAAGCGTTCGCGCTCTCGCGACTCACGCATCCGAACACGCTGCGGATCTATGACTTCGGCCATCTCGGTCAAAAAGATTCCGCTGGCATGCCGCTGCAAGTGTGCGAGTACATGAACGGCGGCACGCTGTCGCAGATCGTCCGCGAGCAAGGCAAGCAAGGGCTCGCCGAGACCGTGCGGATCACCGCCGCGATGTGCGCCGCACTCGCCGAGGCGCACGGGCTCGGGATCGTGCATCGCGATATCAAGCCGCAGAACATCTTGTTCGGCTCGGTCGGCGAATCGCGGTTGCCGAAGCTCGCCGATTTCGGCATCGCGAAGTGGAGTGCCGACACCGACGCCGATCGCGAACAGCGCGCCGAGGACACCGCGATCGTCGCGGGCCAGAAGCTCGCGATGTACTCTCCGAGCTGGGCCGCGCCCGAACAACTCGCGGGCCAGCCAGTGTCCGCGGCGACCGATATCTATTCGCTCGCGGTCGTCGCGATCTACATGCTGACGACCAAGGCGATCTTCGCCGACGAAGATGTCTACGCGGGCTACAAGAAGCGGCGCCACGCTAACGATCACGTCAGGGAAGCGCTCGCGCCACTCGGGCTCTCGCGCGGCGTGACCGAGGTGCTCACGCGCGCGCTCGCGTTCGATCCGAAGAAGCGCTTGGTCCGCGTCGACGAGCTCGCGACCGAGCTCGAGAATCTGCTCGATCTCTCGACCTCCGAGATCGAGCGCTTGCCGGCGGCGCCGGAGTTTCATTCGCTGCCGACCCCCACGACGCCGGAGAGAGCACTCACGCCACCGGCGGCAACACCGGTCGTGCGCACGACGCGCCCCCCGGCACCGGTCCAGCCCGTGTATCCGGTCTACTCGGAGCAACCGCAGTACCCGCAGTACGCGCAACCGCCGGTGCCCGCGACGCGCGATCCGATCACGCCGCCGGCGATTCCCGTGGCGACCGCGCCGATGCCTCCGGTGATTCCGGTGCCGATGGACATGACGCCGCAGACCTTCCACGCGCCGGCGACCCACGCGTGGATGGCGAATGTACCGGTGCCGACCGGAGCCGTGCGGAGGCTCGCACTCTCGGATGGTGCGCAAGGTGTCGCGGATCGTCGGGTGCACTTCGCGATGGTCACGAGCGGGATTGCCGACCTCGTCGGGCTGCACGGCACGAAGGTGCGCATCACGCTGATTCCCGGTCCCGGCGGTCAGCGCAATGTTCACGTCAAAGGGCTGACGTGCTTCATCGCGCCGCTCGGCGGCCGGCCCTCACCTGCGGTGTCGCTCACCAAATCGAGTGACCTCGCCCTGGTCACGCCGCGCGCGCAGGAGATCGGGCACCTTCGCGTGATGCAAGGTGCGGTCGAAGGGTCGCTCGTTGTCTTCACGATCGGCAACGAGCGTGTCGGCCTCGGACTCGACGATGTCGCGGACCCGATCCTGTTCGACTTCGGCCCCGGCTCGGATGCATATTTTGTGTATACTCAAGGACGTACGGTGCCCAAGTCTGGAAGACGCGGGTAATCGCAGCTATGGGTCAGACACCGCCTCCACCTACTGGTCCACCGAGTGGTCGCCAGCCTTCGCAGGGGCCTGCGCCGAGCGAGGAGTTTGTCGACTACAACGACTTCGAGAGTGACGCGACCAACGTCAATCAGATCCCGCAGCCGGGTCAGCCGATGCCACCGGGTCTGGCGACTCCGGTGCCACGCAACTCGGCACCGCAGATGTTTCCGCAAGGCTCGCCGCAGCTCTCGCACCTCGGCCCGCCGGTGCAGCAGCAGCCGCAGATGTCGCCGCACCCGCAGGGCATGATCACGAATCCCGGGCAGCCGATGCAGCAGCAGCCCGGGCCGCCGATGTCGCAAGTCTCCGGCGTGATCGCGCAAGCAACGCCGTACGTGTCGCGCTCGCGGATCTACGCGTTCGTCGTGGACGAGACCGGGATGCCGATCGAGCTCGGCTCGGGCCGGTTCGCGAAGGCGTATCTCGGCGAGGAGCGCTGGGTCGAATCCAAGACCACGCTGCGTCGCCCGGTCGCGATCAAGTGCCTCCAGCGCGGCGTCAACGACGAAGACCAGATGCGCTTTCAGATCGAGAAGGAGATCCTCGAGCGCGTTCAGGGTCACCCGAACATCGTCGAGCTCCTCGCCTCCGGCGAAGGCGACAGCGCCGGCTTCATTCCGCCGGCCATCCGCGAGAAGGTCGAGAACGATTTCATGATCCTCGAGCTGCTCGACATGAGCCTCGAGGAACGCTTGAAGGGCGCGCGTCAAAAGCGCCGTCGCGATGATCTCCTCGCGGTGCCGTTGCGCGAGCGGATCTTCCGCGTGCTCGAGTACACCATCCCGGTCGCGACCGCGGTCGAGTTCGCGCACCTCGTGCGCGATACGTGTCACCGCGATATCAAGCCGGCGAACATCCTCGTCAAGCTGCCGGATCCGAACCTGCGCGGCGCGCAGATGAAGATCAAGCTCGCTGACTTCAACGTCGGCAAGGTCGCCGATCCGGATCTCGACGTCTCGATGACGCGATTCCAGTCGGTGCCGGGCACGCTGTACTTCCAGTCGCCCGAGCAAGAGACCAACACGTTCGAGCTGCTCGTCAACACGACCCAGGGTTCGCCCGAGGTCGAGTTCTTCGAGGACTTCTACATCGACATCTTCGAGAACGACACGTTCTCGCTGTTCAACCGCAACGAGCTCTACTCGATCGCGGCCGCGGATCGCACGCGCAAGAAGCTCTTGCTCAACCGACCGTTCGCCGAGGGCTCCGAGATCAACGTGCGCGGACGCGTGGTCAAGAGCGTCGGTCGCCCGGCCGACATCTACTCGCTCGGCGCGGTGTTCTACTACTTGATCTCCGGCGCGTACGCGAACCCGAAGAACTTGTTCGACGCGTTCCGGAAGTTCGTCGAGTACGAACGGCGCGACGAGAACAACTCGATCGCGGCGTACATCGAGCACGAGTACCGCACGATCCAGAACCTGCGCGCGCCGAAGGCCGACGGCCAGGGTGCGCCCGAGCTCGCGCCTGAAGATCGGTTCTTCAGCTACAAGCACTACCTCGACGGCAACGGCGAGCTCATCGATCCGGCGATCATGATGATCATCGCGAAGGCGATGATCCGGAACAAACCCGATAGCTACTGCCTCTCGTACGACCTGCGTACGACCGGCATCTCGGCGATGGTCCACGATCTGCTCTCGCTCTACGTCGCGTTCGGCATCGATCCGTCGGCGCGCATCGCATACTCGAACGAGGGCTACGCTGCCCCCAAGAAGTCCGGCACGATGCGTCGCGCCTTCGACAAGTTGTTCAAGAAATGAGCAACGTGGTGCCTGCAATGTCCGGCTCGATCGCTGACATGAAGTTGCTCCGCGATCGCTGCAACGAGATCGGGATCGTCGCCGAGATTGGCTGCCCACCGGGCGCAGCCGGTCATGGTTGAGGGACCAAGACGCACCTCCTGGTTCAGGAGGATCAAGTGCCGAAGCTGAACGAGCTGCTCGCGAATGACTGGCGCGAGCTGAGCGGTGGCGCCGAAGTGGATCTCTCGGGCGAGGCCTGCCCGGCGTGCGGCTGCACGCGGCCCCTCGAGGCCGGCGCTTGCAGTGATTGCGGCTTGCAGCTCGAGTTCTAGCGTACGCTCGGCAGATGGTCCGAATCGCAGCGGTGCTGGCGATGTTGATCGCGTGCGGAAGCAGCAAGAACGCGCCCGACGGAGGCGGGACCGCTGGCGACGGTAGCGGCGGCACGCACGACGGATCGCCAGGCTCGAGCACCGGCCTCCACGTCGTGAAGGGGACGACCGGCACGAACGGCCAGCTCGTCGACGCGAACGGGGCCACGGTTCACATGCACGGCGTGGATCGCTCGAGCACCGAGTACGCGTGCCTGAACGGCAGCGTGTTCTCGGGCGCGCACGATCAAGCGAGCGTCGAGGCGATGAAGAGCTGGCACATCAACAGCGTGCGCGTGCCGCTGAACGAGGATTGTTGGCTCGGGATCAACGGCCTGCCCGCCGCGAGCAGTGGCCAGCCGTATCGCGATGCGATCCGCGCGTGGGTCTCGCTCCTCGAGGCTAACAACATGCTCGTGATCCTCGATCTTCACTGGGCGGCACCCGGCACGCAAAAGTCCGACCGCCAGCTCGGCATGGCCGATCTGGATCACGCGCCGGAATTCTGGACCGAGGTCGCGACCGCCTACGCCGCCGATCACGCCTCGGTGATCTTCGACCTCTTCAACGAGCCGTTCATCACCGATTGGGACTGCTGGGTGAACGGCGGCACGTGCAGCAAGGATGCGAACAACGCGACCTATCAGGTCGCCGGCATGAAGCAGCTGCTCGCCGCGGTGCGCGCGACCGGCGCCGACAACGTCGTGATCATGGGCGGCCTCGCCTACTCCGCCGATTTCACGCAGTGGGTCGCGAGGGTCGGAACGATCGCGACAAGTGGCGCGGACACCACGAACGTCGCGGCCTCGTGGCACGCGTACAGCGATCAATCGGTCCAGACCCTGTGCCCGACGCAGTACAATAACTATTCGACCTCGCAGACCTGCGCCGACGGCGCGACCACTGCCATGAACTACGGCATCCCTGGCGTGCTCGCCGCGGGCTATCCGGTCGTCGTCGGCGAGATCGGCATCGGCCTCTACACCCAGGCGCTCGGGCCGTACAGCGCCACCCAGGCGGGTCAGCTCACCACGTGGCTCGAGAACCTGCTCGCGTGGCTCGATGGCCAGGGCCAGGGCTACAACGCCTGGGACTGGAACACCGAGGCGCCTCCGTTGTTGCTGAGTAACTTCGATGGCACGCCGTCACCGTATTTCGGCATCACGTACAAAGCGCACCTGGCCGGGCTCTGAGATCTTCCGATCGGTTGCGCACTCCAACTCGAGCCCGAGCCTGCGGCTCGTCGTCGCTCGCTCGGTGCATCGGCTTCGCCCCGACCGTCGCCTGACCGCAGCCACCGCAGTTGCTGCTCTCCGAATGACCCGCGATGACCGCGCTCGATCCAACGTCACCCTGCCGATGCTGTCGAGCTTCGATCGACGTCGGCAAGACAATGCGCTGCCCGGGCGTAGGCATGCACGCGCCGAGGCGGGACGGCGACTCGCGGTTGGTTCGGGCGCTTGACTCGCGATCACACCGTCGCGTTCGGCTATGGGAGCTCCCGCCGCGCACACGCGAGCGCTGCTCGGATCAGCAGCTCGAGATCGGACCTATCAACCCTTCGCACGTGCCTCCTCGACCTGGCGAGCAGTCTCGGGTTTCCTGAAGCCGAGCTTCGCCTGCGTCACGACAACAGCGCTCTCGAACTTCGAACGCCCCACGGGGGCGTCGGGACGGAGACTCGCGGTGGGTTCGATTTCGTACCGGATCCGGTCGGGCGCTTGACTCGCGATCATACCGTCGCGAAGCGCGGGCGTGCCGATCGCGGCCTCAGGCGGCAGCCATCGTGCGCAGCTATGGACCCGAGCGCTGCCCGGATCAGTAGCTCGAGGTCGGGGCCTAGCGTTCACGAGGCCGCGCACATCGGCGACGAGCCTGTGGCTGCCAGACGCTCGGCGTAAACGTTAACGCCCCACGTGGGGCGCACCCTTGACCGAGCGGGCCCGCGAACCTCGGCGAGGAGCTGGTCGACTCGAAGAAACGCGCGACCCCCGAACATCGGAGACATGTCGATCGATGCGGCGCTCGCGTCCTGCGCGCTCGAAGACCATCGCTGGTTCGATCTACGCCGCGCCGTTCAGCACAGATGCTCGGCGTGAACGTTAACGCCCCACGTGGGGCGCACCCTGGACCGAGGCCGCGAACATGGGCGACGAGCTCGACTCGATCGGAGACAAGTCTGTCGATGCGGTGCTCGCGTCCTGCGCTGGTGCTCTCGCTCGCAGACCGTTGCTGGTTCGAGCTGCTCCGCGCTTTCAGCCGGTGCGCCAAACGTCCGCACCCCACGTGGGGCGCCCCTCGACGGAACCCACCATCAGCGACCGGCTGGTCGACTCGAGCTCGCGCGGGCATCTTGTCGATTTGCTTCGGCTGTCTTCCCCGTGGTCAGACTCGCCCGTCGAACACTCGCGCGCGTCATTCAAACGCTCGTCACGAACGAAGCAGCAAAGCTCGATGCATGCCGGTTGACGCGAGGCTCCCCGCTGCAACCGTTCGATGCCCCGTGGAGAGACGAGGGATGACGATGGCTGGCTTGCTAGCGATGACGGCGGCGGCGGAACAGCACCGCACCGACGCCGAGCGCGAGCAGCATCGCGGCGCGCGAATCACCGCCTGTCGAGACCGCGCAGCAACCACCACCGTCGGGCGTGCACAGGTTCTGCGCGCCGACCACCGTACATGCGAAGCCACCCGGACAGGTGTTCGCGTCGTCGCAGGTCTGGGTGCAGAACTGCGAGCCATCCACGTTCGACGCGCACACGTTGCCGCTGCAGTCGGGGCCGTTGAGGCAGCTCTCGCCGGTCGCGCCGAGCGCGATCGTGACCGGGATATCGCGCTTCGTGATGTTGCCCGAGAGATCGATCGCCTGGACCTCGAGCGTGTAGCTGCCGAGCGGTATCTTGCTCAGAGCGACCGTATAGGTGTTGCCCGCGGGGGACGTGCTCGACGCCATCGTGGTGCCGTTGAGGAGCACGGCGACTTGATCCATCGCGGTGTCGTCAGTCGCTTCCGCGACCACGTTGAACGAAGGCGGCAGCGTGTTGTCGTCGCCCGGCGAATCGACGTTCAGGGTCGGCGGCGTGGTCTCGACCGGGCGCACGCCGATGTACTGGGTGAGTCGCTTGTCCGAGTTCGTCATCTGGCCCGATGCGGTCGTCTGGCACATGCAATTCGTCTGCGTCTGGCTATCAGTGCCGCAATGCGCATCGACGGTCGTGAACGACTTCGCGTGGGCGGTCGCGAACGGGACGTAGGACATCGTGTCGGCGTCCGCGACCTCGTGTTCGAGCGCGAGCAAGTGACCGACCTCGTGCGCGATCGTCGCGCACAGCTCGTCGTCCTGGTTCGTGATGCCGATGTGGTTCGTCGCGAACGAGAACGCGATGCCCTTCTCGGTCACGCCGCAGAAGTTGTCGGCCGACGCGACGCCGAGGATGCCCGAGCTCGCGGACCAACCGGTCGACGAGCCGGTGCCGCCGACGACGGCCTCGACATAGTTGCCAGAGGTCGGCTCGGTCTCGGTGATCGAGACGTTGTACGGTTTGTAGTGCTTCTTCACGCACGTCACGATGTAGGGCCAGTTGAAGACCGCATCGATTGGCGGAATCACCGCATTCGCGTGTGGCGAGCCATCGCCCGCGGCGATCGTGCTCGCGATATTCGTGGAGGCATCCGTGACGTTGCCCGACTTGATCGTGTACGTGCCGCCGTTCTTGTTGAGATAGATCGTGCGAACCGGGGTGGCCGGATTCGCGATGAACGCCGCATCCTCGGCGCCGGGCCGGGCCTCCTGGCGGGTGCCGCAGCTCTCGGGGCCACGGATCAAGACGCCATTCGCATCGACGTGCGCCGTGTGCCCTGCTGGAGCAGCCATCGCAGGCGTGGTCAAAAGCAGGACAACAACCCAGGGAGCCTTTGACATGTCGAGAGCTTACAGAGAGTCAGCCTCAAACGGACGCCTTGGAAACCTGGCAGTTACCAACGCGACCGCGGTGCCCGGTACGCGCTTGCCGGGGTGGGCTCCATCCCGTAGATTCGCGCGCCCATGGCCGACGCCGACCTCCCCGTGCAGATCGCGAAACGGCGTACGTTCGCGATCATCGCGCACCCCGATGCCGGCAAGACCACCCTCACGGAGAAGCTCCTCCTGTTCGGTGGCGCCATCCAGCTGGCCGGCGCGGTCAAGGCGCGCGGCGATCGGCGGCGTGCGCGCTCCGACTGGATGAAGGTCGAGCGCGAGCGCGGGATCTCGGTGACCACCTCGGTCATGACGTTCGAGTATCGCGACTGCACGTTCAACCTGCTCGATACGCCAGGCCACGAAGACTTCTCGGAAGACACCTATCGCACGCTGACCGCGGTCGACTCGGCGATCATGGTGATCGATGCCGCGAAGGGCATCGAGACCCAGACCCGCAAGCTCTTCGAGGTCTGCCGGATGCGCGACGTGCCGATCGCGACGTTCATCAACAAGATGGATCGCGAAGGCCGCGACCCGTTCGACCTGCTCGACGAGATCGCGAATGATCTCCAGCTCGAGGTCACGCCTGCCTCGTGGCCGATCGGCGCTGGCCGGGAGTTTCGCGGCTGCTACGATCTGTTCCGCGATCAGCTGATCCTGATGGAGCGCTCCAAGGGCGAGTACATGCAGGAAGGCATCACGCTCTCGGGTCTCGACGATCCGCAGCTCGACAAGCTGTTGCCCGAGCGGCAGGTCGCGAAGCTCCGCGAGGACGTCGCGATGGTGAAGGGCCTGTGCCCGAAGTTCGAGCTCGAATCCTATCGCGCGGGTCACCTCACGCCGGTGTTCTTCGGCTCGGCCGTCAACAACTTCGGCGTGCGCGAGTTGCTCGCCGGGGTCGCCGAGCTCGCGCCCCCGCCGCGCAGCCAGCCCGCGCTCGAGCGCGCGGTGTCGCCGATGGAGACGCCGGTCTCGGGCTTCGTGTTCAAGATCCAGGCGAACATGGATCCGCGGCATCGCGATCGCATCGCGTTCGTGCGGCTCGCCTCGGGCCACTTCACGCGCGGCATGCGGCTCACCGTGCCGCGCACCGGCAAGACCCAGAGCGTGCACAACGCGATGCTGTTCCAGGCGAACGAGCGCGAGCTCGCCGAAGAGGCGTGGGCTGGCGACATCATCGGCATCCCGAACCACGGGACCCTGAGGATCGGCGATGCGCTGACCGAGGGAGAGAACCTGCACTTCACCGGCATCCCGAGCTTCGCGCCGGAGTTCCTGCGGCGGGTACGCGCGAACGATCCGATGAAGGCCAAGCACCTCGGCCGTGCGCTCGAGCAGATCGCGGAAGAAGGCGCGGCCCAGGTGTTCAAGCTGTTCCTGGGCTCGGACTTCATCGTCGGGGTCGTTGGCTCGCTGCAGTTCGACGTGCTCGCGGATCGGATCCGCAGCGAGTACGAGTTGCCGTGTCACTTCGAGGCAACGTCGTACGAGGTCGCGCGCTGGGTCGATGCCGATGATCCGAAACTGATCAAGAAGTTCGCCGATGCGAACCGCGACAACATCGCCGAGGATCACAGCGGTGCGACGGTGTTCCTCGCGCGCAACGACTGGCAACTCAACCGCGCGAAGCAGGAGTACCCGGCACTGCGGTTCCTCCAGAATCGCGAGCAAGCGCCGCTCACCGCGGCTGCGGTCTGACCTGTCCGCGATGACCGACCGAGCGCTACTCGTGGTTTTGCTCGGTTTTGGGTCGCTGATCGGGTGCGAGGACCGCACGGCAGGCGCTTGCCAGTGCACGCCCGCGAACACGGTGCGAACCAAGCACGCGGGCGACGCCCAGCCGATCGACAGCGCGGGACTCCTGGCGATGCTGCGCAAGCATCGCCAGCTGCTCGCCGACAATGCGAATCGCCGCGACGTGAAGATGGTCGACGACGAGATCCGGATCGTGGTCACCGAGATGTGCCAGCCGTGCGGCTCGTGGGTCGGCGATCGCCTGACGGTCGAGGAGATGTTCCCGATCACGAAGCTCGACGATGCGACCGGCGCGGTCTGCCTCGGCCTCACGCTGCGCGACGGCACGACCGCGTTCGGCGGCGAGCGGCCGAACGCCTGTCGCTAGCCCGCCGTTAGATGTAGGCTCGCGCCGTGGCGGAGCAAGGAGCTGGAGTGACGGCGGACACGCGCGAGGCACCATTGCTCGATCGGCTGCGCGAGGCGCTCGCGACCAAGAACGCCGAGACCTGTAGTGAGGTCCTGCGCGCGGCCTTTCTGCCGGATGAAGATCTCGAGGAAGAAGCGGCAGCGACGGCGCAGCGCGAGCTCGTCGAGCTGTTATTCGCGACCAACCCGGATCCGACGTTCGTCGCGAGTGCGCTCCGTCGTTACTTGAGCGCGGTCGATCTGAGTCGCGAGCAGTGGAAGACCATCGCCACGGGCGGCGAGCTCCTCGGAAACAACGCGATCCGCGCGTTCGCATCCGCGCGCGCGACCCGCTAGCGCCAGCCGATCGTCACGAACGCGACGCGCTGTTTCGGATTGTTCTGCGGGCCCAGGATGCTCGTGAACCCGAGCTCGCCACCGAGCTCGAGGTGCGAAGTGGCCATGGCGCGCACGCCCAGCGCCGCGGGGATGTGCCAGCCATCGGTAGCGACCGCGAGGTCGCTATTCCAGCCGGTGTGAAACTCGACGACCCAGCGACACGTGGGTTGGATCGCGAGGACGATCGGCACCCACAGCTCCGCGCGGTTGCCCTGGGCGTTGTTGCCTAGCCCGAGCTGCAGATAGGGATCGCTCGTGATCGCGATCCGCCCACGATGCCAGCGCGCCTCCGCGCCGAGCGTGAGTGCGGGCTTCACGGGATCGAGATCGCGGATCAAGAACCGCGCGTGCGCGGCGAGGTCGAATTGCCCCGAGACCAGTGCGTAAAGTCCGTCGAGGCCGCCGCCGCGATAGACGCCGTCGCAGAGAAAGTCGTCGCGCCTTGCACAGATGCTGGCGCCCGGTGCGATCCGGTCTACGCTCGGGTCGCTGTGAACGAGCCCGAGCGTCAACCGCGGCGTGATGCCGATCCAGAGGTCCGGCGCGAAAGAGAACGGACGCGCGAAGCCACCGGGCGCGAGGTTCGTTTCGATCACGAGCTGGGCGGCGACCTGATGCTCGTCGAGCACGAGCGGTCGACTGATCAGATCATCGGGGCTCGCACTCGCCGCGCGTGCAATCAACAACAGCGCGAGCGGCCAACGCACGCGTGGACCCTAGCATGTGCGGTGCTCGCGATCGGCGCCTGTCATTATGATGTCGGTAAGGCAGATTCGGCGTTCTACAACTGGGACGGCCGCAAGGTGCACTGCGCGATCGATATCGATACGTTCGCGCGGATCGGCAACGAGAGCATCGATACGGGGCTCGATCGTGCGCGCGATCGCGGCGAGGTCCTCGAGCTCTACAACCACGGCCCCGGCGTCACGATCTCGCCCGATGTGATCGAGCACGTCCTCGCCGGCGCGCAGAGCCGCGGGCTCGCGTTCGTGACCTACGCCGACATGGCGAAGGGCCTCCGGCCTGCGGGCGGTGGCCTCGCCTACTCGTTCGATGACAACTACGCCAAGCCGTGGGCCGAGCAGCGCGATCTGTTCAAGCAGTACGGAGCGCGGGTCACGTTCTTCATCGCGTACTGGGAGAAGACCTCCGCGATCGATCGCGGCTACATCCACGATCTCGCGAGCGATGGCCACGACATCGAAGCGCACACCGTGAAGCACTATCGCGCGCCGGTGTACGTCGAGCAAAAGGGCTTGAACGCGTGGATCGACGACGAGGTCCAGCCCTCGATCGACGCGCTGAACAACGATGGCTTCCCGCCGGTCACGGTGTTCGCGTATCCGTACGGTGCGCGGACCGACGAGACCGATCGCGCGGCGCTCGATCGCGTCGACATCGTGAGATCGGTCGCGTACACGTGGGAGAGTCCCGCGACCGACCCGTGTCCCAACGACTAATTAATTAGCTGAGCTTTCCCATCGCCTCGTACTCGGCTTGGGCGGATTTGTAGAGCAGCGCATCCGTGATCGGACTCGCTTCATCCGCAGCGAGGAACGCAGCGCGGATCATCGCGTTCTTGATGTAACCGCCGCTCATCTCGAAGCGGCGACCGAGACTCGCAAAATCGATCGAGGCTGCAGGCGCGTTCTTCGGGATCATTGCCGCCCAGAGTGCCGATCGTTCCTCCGCATCCGGCAAGTCGAGACGTAGGTGTAGCGACAACCGACGCTGAAACGCAGGGTCGATGTTGCTCTCGTGGTTGGACGTGAGGATGCAGATACCCGTGAAGCTCTCGAGTCGTTGCAACAGATAGTTAGTCTCGAGGTTGGCGTATCGGTCGTTGCTCGATTTCACGTCCGTGCGTTTTCCGAAGAGCGAGTCGGCCTCGTCGAACAACAGCACCGCATGTGCAGCTTCCGCCGCATCGAAGAGCTCGGCGAGGTGTTTCTCCGTCTCGCCGATGTACTTCGAGACGAGCTGGCTCAGATCCGCCACGTAGATCTCGAGATCGAGTTCCTTCGCGACGAGGGAGGCGAGCATTGTCTTGCCCGTGCCCGGCGGACCGGAGAACAGAGCGGCGATCCCGAGTCCCTTGCCGACCTTGTCGCCGAAGCCCCATTCCTCGTACACCATTCCTCGACGCCGGACGCGTGCGACGAGCTCGCGCAAGGAATTCACATGCTCGTCCGCGAGGACGAGATCGTCCCAGCACTGTTTGACATCCAGGCGGCGTGCGAGGCCAGACAACCGGTCGTCGAGCACCGAACGAACACCGGCCACGATATCGCGCGACTCGAGGTCTCGCCCCTGAGCTCGTGCTCGTGCCGACTTCGCAGCACGATCTACCAGCGCAGGTGCGATCGGATACTGCGCTGCGAGATGCCGAGCGTCACTCTCCGTGCCCGCCGCTAGCGCACGGTGCCAGTGGCTCGCGCGATCCTTGGACAAAGGCGCGGCGAGTGGAACCTCGATGACAGGACGATTCCACCGCAGCGCAGTCGCGCGATCGCGCGATGTCACGAACAGGGTGCCCTCGATCGCGCTCAACCGGTCGACGAGTGTTTGTTGATCGTCTCGATCGAGCATATCGAGATCGCGGACGAGTGGCTGGGCTCCGAGAAGTTTGCACTCGCGAACGATGGCGGCAAAGACCTCAGCATCCTTGGCGAGCTTACGAGAGTCGATCTCGAGAACTTGAAGATCGCATTCGTGCGCCGTTGCGACGAGTACCGAGCGTCGACCGAGTCCACGCGCACCGGTCGCGATCACGACGCCGTTGGTTTTTATTGCGTCGCGCGCAGCCGATGCAACTCCCGGCGCAAGCGCGAGCTCTTCGAGCGAAACAGGACCGGAAAGGAAGCACGAGGGAAGCGCCGGGTCGACCCTAGTATCGCCGTACAACCACGCGACGATCCGCCTCGAGATGGTCCATGCCCACTGCGTCTCATGGAGCTCGGGACCACCTCCATCGCAGCGTTCGATAACACCGAGCTGGCGAAGCGGTGATGTGGGTCCGAGCTCGAAGAACGCGACGCGCGGAGATCCTTCGTACGCGATGCGACCGATCACGTCTGCGGTGATCCGATTCGAACCTACCGCTTCGGCGATACGCGCGCGAAACGAACCATCGAGCATCGTGGCCGTGAGCGTCCACACGACGTGCATCGCCATGTCCGAGAGCCCGAGACGCTGCTGAAGAATGTTAGATGGCAGAAGCTCGGAGGCGACCGCGTTCAATTCCTCGGCGATGCGAGACAGCTCGGGAACGATCGCCCCGCCCCGCACGGCCAGTGCAGCGGAGGCTAAACGGAGCTGACAATCGAGGTACGTTGACGCGTCCATGCGCTAGGTATCGGCGCCGTGATGTTCTAGTTGCATGTTTTATTACCCAACGAAAATAGCCACATAGCGCAGCTTCCGAAGAGTCCTTCCGTTAGCATTCCGCCGCCGGCGGTCCGCGTCTACTTAACGACGTAGACGAACACAGTGAATTTTTCACTTGGCGTTTCGCGCGGAACGCCCGCAACGATCATGTGTCGGATGGTCGCGATGAAAACGCGCCCGTCATCCCACGAGTGGTCCTTGTCGATCAGTTCAACGGACCTCACCCTCGCCATTTCGATCTCCCAGCCAGCTCGTTCGACTCCCAACAAAGTGGGTGCGACCAACTTGTTCAGGGTAGCTAAATCCCGAAGGTTAACCTCTACCCGCAGCGCGAAGAGGCGACGGGTCTTTTGATCGAATGCCATCGCGTTGCCCGGAATGCTGTGGTCCGGGTCCTGCGTGCCGCATCGAATTCCCTCCACTCCGGGCGGGTACTTCAAGAAATCGAGCGCCGTTCGTGCGCGCGCAAGCTGATCATCGGGTTCGACGCCACCGCCATTAGTGCCGGCGCATAGCGCTCCCAACAACTCGCCTGCATCGTCTGGAAGACGTCCTAGCAGAGAAGTCGGCTTCGAGCATGCGCCCACGGTCACGACGAGCCAGAGAATGCTTCGCACTAGTACTTCCTTCCGACACCACGCACGCCATGCCCCGCCATGCGCATCATCAATTGCTCGAATCGCGGGATCACACCGCCGAGCCGTACGCTCCAGTGCGCATCCTGCTGCGACACGCGTAGATACGCGCTTGTGATGCGCTGATAAACTTCGAGCTCTTCGGCAGACATGGGACGCACTGCAGGGGGCCGATTGTAAGCAAGCGATGGATTCTTATCCGCGCTCTCGGCAGGGTGTTTCATGCCAGAACGTTCGAGTTGTTGATTTCTCGCCGTTGAAACGCATCCCTCGTAGTCGAACGTGTTCCGAGCGAGCGTGGAGAGCGTTCGATACTGCTCGACCTTGCCCATCACGGCCATCATCGTGGAGTAAATCTCCAGCCCGCCACCTGGTGCCAGATTCCCTTGGCCTCCGGCGACCAACGCAGCTTGGTGCTCCGAAGCGTATGCGTCCAATTGCGCGCCCATATCCACGAAATCCTGCTGCCGCAACGCGAGCGTGTTTGCGCCCATTTCGCGCACACGTTCATCGAACGCCTGGCCCGCGCTGGCGTACTTGTTCTTCGCCGCCTTGGTTTCCGCGAGGTCTGCAGTGAGCTGCAGTGCCTGGGAATTCCCGCGCTCTCCGTCGAGCAGTGCCTGCAACTTTCCCATCTTGTCCTGCGACCAGAGCTGCATTCCCATCGAGACGACGCCCGACAACGATAGAGAGGGAAGCTCCTCGGGAGCGGGCACGACCGGCATCTGTGGGCCACTCGCGGCGACCGATGCCTGGCCCTTGCCCCAGTACTCCTCGTGATTTTCGACCTCGTACGCCTTCGCATGCACCAAGATCTCGGACTCGTAGTCGGCCGGATGTGCCTCGGCATGCTGGGCTTGCTTCTCGGCGTCCCGGCGCATGCCTGCGGCTTTGTATTTCCCAGTGCCGATCGAAGTGGTCACTTTATGCTCGGCACGGATGGCGCTGTTCGCGTGCGTCATGGTGCTCTCGGTGAACGTCGCGATGCCGTTCCAGAACGCGATCACGTTATTGATCGAATCGATTTTCGACTGGGTCTCGGCGGTCTTCTCGTCAGCGATCTTTTTCTGATCTTTCACGAGTCCGCGATAGACGTCGAGATACGCATCGCGGAGCGTGCGGTACGACTCGCCGAGGAGTCGCACCTCCGTGCCGACCGCAGTCCCATCGAGCTTCGGCTGTGCGCGCGACTGGACGGTGTGATCGTCTGCTCGCTTCGACCAAGAGGTCGCTCCCGAAGCCCCGTGGAGAACATTCGCGTCGACGAGCTCCGTCGCCATATCGAGCGAGCCCTCGATCGAAGCAATGAATGCGACCGCGTCCTTGTCTTTGCTCGGATCGAAACCCATGAGTCGCGCCGCCTCGACCATCTCCGCCATCGCTGTGTGGCTCGCGTTCGCGATCGGCACCCAGGAGTTGTACGCGGTGCACTGAGAATTTTGCTCTAGCTCGTATCGCATCATCGACTGTTCGTTCGCGTTGGCCCAGCCCTGCGAGTACGTCTTCTTGGTGGTCAGCCAATCAGGATCGCCGTGTTTGGGATGGTTCGCCTCGACACTCTCTTGCTGTTCCTTGATGCCTGCCTCGCAAGCAGCGAGGACCGGATTCACGGGCGCCGCGATCACGCCCCACGATCCTTCGTTCTCGACAGCGGCCACCGTACTTGCCGCAGACAAGCGGTCTCCGTAGCCACTCTGCCCGCGATGCACGCCTTCGATCGTCGTGGCTTTTTCGTGGCCACCCGAAAAGACATCGGCGTCGTGAGCGGGTTCATGGACGCCACCACGCGCTTCGTCCCACCCACCTCCGAACTCATCCTCGTACTTTGCGTACGCGCGTTCGGCCTTCATCGAGCTGGTTTGCTGAAGAGCCGAGCTGCGATCCAAACCTTCTTCATTACCCATGGTTTCCTCTATCGTTCAGCTGCGTCGTGGTTGCGTGGTTACGGGCGATGCTCGGCAAGTGCTGCCCGCCGCCGTGCATCGCCGAGGAAGCGGACCAACCGGTCGCGTCGATCTCGCGTTAGCCGCGCGAAGTCCTTCACAACCGGGTCGTCTGCAGCGGGAATCGTGAGGCGCCTATGCAGGGCCATCGCATCGCAGACCGGTAGAGAAGCGAAGATGGTGCCGAGCGCATGCTCCTTGTCGTGAAACGCCGTGTGCGCGCTCACGCCCGCGGGAGCAGGCGACCGCAAGACCGTGACGATCGCGGTCTCGAGCTCGGCGGAGAGCGGCGACCACGAAATCTTGAACGGGACGTCGGTCGGAGGCACCGAAGGATTGGGGATCTCCTCGACAGGAACGACGCGAAGCGCTGGAGAGTCTGAGGGGTGGTCGTCGCGCGTACGACGTTTCTCGAGGACGCTTGGGGTGTTCGAACCGACAAAGAGCGGCTTGGCCTCGTTCGTGACCGAACTGGAACGTACGAGTTGGAGCCGCGCGGGAGCGCGGGATTCTGCTGTCTTCATGCAGCTGCTATCGGCAGCTGGCTTGCTTGGTTGCTAAGAACTTTCGCGCCTCCGAACAGCCTTCGTGGTCTTGAACGGGCGTGTGTTCGGTCCCACGGAGCGGTCGCCGATCACCAGGGCTTCGAAAGGCCCTTGACGACGTCGCTGCGAGCGAACACCTGCGAACACTCCTCCCACTCGTCACGCGTGCAGCGCCAGCATATGTGGTGCCGGGCGCAACCGGCAGGATCAGTGCGGAGCACCGATTGGCTGATCGACCAGCAGCGCATCGGGAGGCGTGGCCGGGAGCGCGCAGGTAGCGAGGCTTGGAGAGGCGATTCCGCTGGCGAAACAGCCTAGCTCCAGCAGGTGGCCCTCGACGACGAACATGCGCGCGCGGGAATTCATTTGCGTCTGCGGGCCCCTGATCGTGAGGTCGACGTCGACGTGCCGGCTACGCAGATCGATGTCGCACGTCGCCCACATGCCTCGGTCGCGGCCGCCAAGCTCGGCCGCGGTCTTCGTATCCGCCGCCACGTCCCGCAGCGTGAGGCCCGCGTAGGCGCTCGAATGCTCGATGGCCATGAGGTAGACGAGCTCGCCGCCGCCTCCGCTAGGTTCGCGACCGACAACCTCGACCTTGGCTTCGGGATCCCGCCGTTTTCCAGCCGCCGCGATGCGCTGTTCGTGCTCCTTCGTCATCGGGACCGAAGGGCCAGGCACATCCATCCTCACCTTGAATCGGAGCCCGAGCTCGAGGCGGGTGGCATCCTCCACGCCTTCGCGGTTGCTGCGGTGGCAGCCCACGATAGCGGCCACACCCACGAGCAGCATCCCCGGCGTGCTCGCGATCCGCGACCTAGCGTTCATGTCGAGAACATGCAGATTCGCGGTCCCTGCGGCAACCGCAATGCAAACGTGGCGCGGAACGGTGCGTTATTGTCGCGAGGGCTCAGTGGCTCTTGTCGACCCAGCAGTCGGCGATGCCGGTCTCGCTGACGCCGCCGCCGCTGCTGTTGAGGACCCAGTCGCCACCACTCTTGGTGAGGTACGACTTGGTGCCGAACTCGTCGGACCGGAGCTTGAGCTTCTTGCTCGTCCACTCGCTGATAGAGAGTGGGCGGTCTTGGAAGCTACCCGACGAGGTCAGCTCCTCGAGCGTGAGCGACGCGCCGTCACTCTTCACCGTGACCTGCTGATCGGGTCCAAGGCTCGTGTTGCAGTCGAGCAGCTTGCCCTTTGGCAACGTGACGGGCCCGTTCGATTTCGCGTATGCGACGAGCTTCGCGAACACGGTCTTGCCGACGTACGGAATCGCGTCGAGCTCGGCGAGCGTCGCGAAGCTCGAGCCGTGCGTCGCGATGCCGTGTGCGACCTTCTTGGCGAGGCCGACGTCGCCTACCAGCTCGTCCTCGGTCTTGGTGTTGACGATCGCGAGGACGGCCAGCGCAGTCGGAGAGCCCTCGGCGATCGTGCCGTCGGCTTTGCCATCGGTGGTGAAGCTATCGTCGACGCTGTCCTCCGCGTCCGTGTTCGAGTCCTCCAGACAACCCGCGGCCATCGCGACCAACAACACCGACACTAGTTGAGCTCTCATAGTGCCCACCGCAGTGAGCAAGTTGCGTTCCGTTTACCCACCGTGGATTCACAACATGTTGCAGGCGCGTGTCATGGCAGATCGATTTGCCATGGCTACCGAAAATGCGAGCGGGCTCCGGTTGCCGCCGGAGCCCGCCTTACTGCCTAGGCTAACTATTAGAGCGAGAAGCTAAGGTTAAACTTGTTGAGCGTGCCGTCATCTTGGGCGGCGTTGTCGACGACCTTGAGCGTCCACTTGCCGTTCGCCGTGCCGACCTCCGCGGCGGTCAGCGTGTACGAGTCGACGATGTTCGCGGTGCCGCCGCCGGTGTTCTGGCGGAGCGTCTTGACCGCCACGCCGTCCTTCTGGAGCGTGAGCGTGAGGTCACCCGAGTAGGTGTGCGTGATATCGACCGAGACGGTCGCTCCCTTCGCGCCGGTCACGCCGGTCACGTTGAGATCGGCCGAGACACCGGTCGGGTTGTTGTCCGGGATCGCGGCGTTCGGGGTCGACGGGAAATCCTTGTTGGTACCCGTGCCGGTGTCGGTCGTCGCAGCGGCAACCGAGAGCTTGATCAGTTGCTTGACCTTCGCGACATCGACGTTCGGGTTCGAAGGCGCCCACGTGCCGGTCGGCGACCACAGGAAGTCGATGTGCGCGTTCTCCGAATCGGTGCAGAACCGGCCGCCGATGATCTTGCCGGCATCGTTGAGCTCGAGGATGTAGTGGTAGTCGTCGGTCGAGACGTTGTCGCGGTAGCCGATCGGCGCGAGGCCCGGTGAGCCTTCGACGACGTAGCTCACGGTCATCTTGACCTCGTAGAGCGACTTCGCCGCGGTGTTGTAAGTCCACTTGGTGCCGGTGTTGCCGACACACGTGTTCGCGGCGCTCGCCGCGACCTTCACCTGCTTGGTCACTTCGTAGCCGACGACCGGCTGGTTCCACACTTCGTAGTTCGCGGTGCGGTCTTCGACCAGCGGCAGCTGCGAGAGGCCGAGGAAGTTCGTCATGATCACGTGGAGCGCGCCCGGGTTGACGTCCGAGCAATCATCGTTCGCCGAGCCGTGGACATCGTGCGTGATGTCCTTCGAGTTGCAGCGACCACCGAGCATCACGGCGCTCGTCGTATCGAAGGCGTTCTGGATGATGGCCTTGATGTCGCCGACTTCGAACTTCACGCCAGCAAGCGTCACCGCGTGCTGCGGCTCGGGAACCAGCTGCGATGCCGGCGTCCAGGCGTGGCACGTACCCCACCAACCCTGCACGCCGTCGATGCCGTCGGTCCCGTAGTCATCGGTCTTGCCGTCGCCATCGTTGTCTTTGCCGTCATGCATCGCGGCGCCGCCCTGGAAGTTCTGGACTTGCCACTTCGCTGCCGGACCCGCGCAGCCGTAGTAGGTGTCCCACTCGGCCTTCGCGCCGGCGCCATAGAATGCACTCGGGTAGTGCGCGCAACCGGCCGCGTTGTTAAACGCCGTGTCGTACTTCTCGAGCGGCGATTGAATGTTGGCGCCCTGCCAGCGGTTGTTGTGCGAGCCCTCGCCGGTCGGCCAATACGTATCGGCCCAGACCGTCGCCGCTTTACCGACCGCCTCGGGATAGGTGTCCTTCCAGACCGGCGTGTTGCGCCAGCCTTTCTTCGGCAGCGTGCTCAGCGTGTACGTCAGATGTTGAGACATCCGCGCCGGATCGTTCTTGTAGTCGTAGCCGTCTGCCTTGCCGCCGCCCGAGGAGGGCGCCGCGCAGTCGATATCGCCGGGAAGGCACTCGTCAGAGGAGTCCGAAGATGCGCAGCCAGACAACAGCTGTGCGCCACCGAAGATGGTGAGGCCGAGGGTGGTTAGCAGGCTGCGTTTCATGTGACGGGGCAAAAGCACCCCGCGTGCCAGGAATCTTGGTCGTGCTTACAAGAGGTTGCACCTCTGTCCCACTGGTGACTTCTGTAGCTCTTGCCGGCTGATCGATCCGCCAGGCCAGATCAGCTACCGTGGAAGCTGATGAGGGCCTTGTTCGCGGTCGCACTGGCTGGATGTTCGACGACGGCGGTCCATGGCCACGCGGTGACGCTGCGTCCTGCCTGCGGTCCCAACACCATCTGGAATGGCGCGAGCTGCGCCCCTGCCGGCGACGCTCCGAAACAGCTCGCGGCCGGTGCCGCCGCGGTCGCGGCGCAGGATCCCGAGGCGATCGCTGCCGCGGTCTCGGCCGCCGAGAAGTCCGGCCCCCTCGACTACAGCTCCAACATCAAGTTGTGGGAGGAGCGCGGCATCGGCCTCGCGTATGGCGATGACGATCCGGGCGCGAAGACCGCGTTCGATATGATGCTCGCGCTCGATCCCGGTCACGTCCTGAGCTACCAGCTCTCGCCGAAGGCGACGCTCGTGTTCGAGGAGGTCCGCAAGGCGCAGCCGATCGCGCCGACGATCGACGTCAACTGGAGCCGCGGCCAGAAGGTCGGCGATCCGCTGCCGATCGATATCGAGGTCGTCGCCGATCGCAAAAAGTTCCTCGATCGCGCGACGCTCTTCGTGCGCTCGCGCGGCGAGTCCGGCTGGCACGCGACCGACCTCGTGCTCGCGAAGGACAAGACCGTCGTCTTGCCGGCGATCCACTCCGACAAGCCGGTCTCGCTCGAGCTCTACCTTCGCGCCTATGACTCGCACAACAACGAGGTGCTGAGCTGGGCCGACCCGCAGCATCCGCGCGAGCTCGCGCTCCGCTACGAGCCGCCGACCCCGTGGTTCCGCAAGTGGTGGGTGTGGGCGATCAGCGGAAGCGTGCTCGCACTCGCGACGGGCGTCACGGTCTACGAGCTCACCATCGCGCCGCCCGATACCGTCGGTGGCAGCGCGACCGTGGCGCACTAGCCTACTGCGTGACGACGATCTGCTCGGTCCACTGCGCGATGTGATTGTTGCTGTCGATGTTCTGGAACGGCAACCGGAACGTCGGCGCGCTCGGGTCGGTGCCCGCTTCGACCGCGGCCGGCGAGAAGGCGGTCATCCAGATCTGCGGACGCGAGAGCCCGACGATCCGCGTCCCGAAGTCACGCTGACTCGACGCCGTGATCCAGTAGATCGGATCCACGCCGACCGTCTGCTGGAACGGGGCCCAGCGCGCCCACGAGTTGGTCTTGCCGATCGCTGCGTCGAGGGTCGCGAGCTCGACCGGCGGCGCCGAGCCATCGGCCTTGACGACCCACACCGAGGCGCTCGGGTTGTTGTAGGCGCCGCCGGCCGAGTTGTCGGTCGACTTGTTGAACAGCACGTACTTGCCGTCCGGCGAGAACGATGGATAGTAGTTGTTCAGGGCATCGGAGACGAGCATCCGCTCGGCACCGAACGTGCTCGTCGCCTGATCGTATGGGCGGATCCAGAGCTGGCCATGACCGAATGCGTAGTCGGTGTTGTAGCCGGCGCTCGGGACGCGCACGTACACGAGCTGCGTACCGTCGGCCGACACGTCGGGATGCGTGACCTTGTCGGTACCCGTGATCGTCATCGTCGTCTGGATCGCTTGCGACGCGTAGTCGCGGACGACGAGCGTGCCGTCGTGGACCGCGAGGTACTGCGTACCATCGGGCGTGAACGAACCGAAGTTCCACGCGTTCGCCTCGACGCCGAGGGACTTCGTCGCGACGTCGACCATATTCGACGCGCCATCACCACCGTCGTACGTGACGGCCATGCGCGTCCCATCGCGCGAGATGACGTGACATGCGACGCAGCGACCATTCGTCTGCACGGTCGTCATGTACTGCTCGGCCGGCAATCCCGGCTTCGACATGTCGTGACGCCAGACCCCTTCGGGGCTCGTCGTGCCTTGGCTCGCCCAGTAGTAGATGCCACCGTTCATCTCTTCCTTGGTGAGCTTCACGAGGCGTGGCGCGCCCGCGCCGACGCCCGCAGCCGGGTTCGCGCTGTTGACGGCGCGGACTTGATACGTGACGGTGTCTGCGGTGCCGATCGCCGCCGCCCACTCCGTCGCGAGGAACGCTGACCAGCCCGCGCCCGCACCCGCCGCGGCCATGCCGTTACCGCCGGGGACATAGACGCGGATATCCGAGAGATCGGTGTGCAGCGAGATCTCGAAGATGTCGTTCGAGCTCGCGTCCGTCCAATGGATCTCGAAATCGCCGAGGTTGCGCGGCATCACGACATCCGGCGGTGGATAGACGACCGTCGGTGCGAGCGCGGCGACCTCGGTGCCGGTGAAGAGATCCTGCGTGTTCGCGGGCAACGTCGGATCGACGCGCACCCCCTTGGCGTGAACGATCACGGTCGCCGAGGCAGCCTTCGCGCTGTACGCCGCCGAGACATCGAGCTTGCCTGCACCGAGTGCCGTCAGCGTGTGCTCGGTGAAGTTGCCGCCGTAGTCGACCGCGAAGTTGGTATCCGCGGTGACATCCTTCGTCGTGCCGTCGGCGTACGTGAGCGTCGCCGTGAAGTCTTCGGTGACCGGCACCGAGTTCGTGATCGTAAGCTGGCTGCTCGGCGGATCGATCGTCAGCACCGCGGTCGATTCGTCTTGGCCCGCGTGATGCGCGGGTCCGCACGCAGCCGCAGCAAGACACACCAAGCCAAGAAGCGTTGCCCTCATGGCGAGAATTCTAGCTGTTCCTCCTCGGATTGGAAGGCACTGACTACGTCGGCACCGAGGAGAATTGGTGAGGTCAACTGTCTCCAGCGACCGGAAAATCTCCGGTCCGACAGCCCTACCTCACTTCTGTTCGATGACGTTGAGGTGCTCGCCGTCGTGCAGTTCGATGACCTGGGTATCGAGGAGCTCGTTCGACTTTCCGTCGAAGAACTTGATCGTGTGCTTGCCGGCCGGGAGCTTCTTCTTGTTGATCGGCGGGGTCAGCGGACTGCCTCCGTCGATCTGCATGAAGTTCGTACCCTGCGTCGCGCGGAGCGTCACGGTGCCCGTGCCGACCGGGGCAACGATCATAGGCATCGCATCCGGTTTGATCGAAATCACACCCGCGTCGCGGTGCTTCGCGATCGTGCGGGCCGCATCGACGACCACGCCGGCATCGATCACGATCGCGACCTCGGCATCGGCGGCGACAGGCGGCGCATCGAGCGGTCCGGGCTGGACGATCAGTGCCGCATCCGAGTGGCCGAGCGCGGCATCCGCGACCTTCGCGATCGGCTTGTCATGCTTCGCGGTCGCGACGTACATCACGATGCTCGCGATCAACAGTGCGAGCACCGCGCCGAGAAGGATCTTGCGATTCCTCGCAGGGACCGGCGCGAGGTCGTCATCGCCGTCGTCGTCCTTGCCGAGCGAGGTCTGGATCGGCGCATCGGCGAGCGCACCCGGCGGCAGCACGGCCGCGGCTTCCTCGGCGGTCTGCGCCTTCGCCACCGCACCGACCTGCGTCGGTTGATCCGTCGGCCGGCTCGAAGCGCGCGGTAACGTCTGAGAGCCGGCGGTCACGCGGGCGAGCCATTCGCGATGCGCGAGCCGTTCGCCTTCGAGCTCGCGCTCGGCCCACGCCGCCAACGTCTCGCCGCCGGCGCTCTGGATCACCTGCTCGAGCGCTTCGCCAAACGCGGCCGCGGTCGGTGTGCGGCGCTCGACATCGCGCGTGAGCGCACCCATCACCGCCGCATCGAGGCCGGTGGGGAGCGGCTTGCCGAGGCTCTGCGAGGGCGGCACCAGCTCCTGGCTATCGACGGCCATCGCGATCGCGTAGATCGAATCGCCGTCGAACAGGCTCTTGCCGGTGAGCAGCTCCCACGTCACGACGCCGAGCGAGAACACGTCGCTGCGCCGATCCATCGGGTCGTTCTTGACCTGCTCCGGCGACATATAAGGCGGCTTGCCTTTGACGGTCCCGAACTCCGTCACCGGCGCCTGGCGGTTCTTGATGAGTGCGATGCCGAAATCGATGACCTTGACGTGGCCGTCGTAGCCGATCATCAAGTTGTCGGGGCTGATGTCGCGATGGACGAGCCCCATCAGCGCGCCACTCGGATCGCGCGCCTCGTGCGCTGCGTGGAGGCCGCGGCTCGCCTCGGCGATCGCGCGCGCGGTCATGATCGCGGGCATCCGATGCTCGCCCAGGTCGCGCATCGGAATCCCGGCGACGTACTCCATCACCATGTAGAGCGTGCCGCCCTCTTCGCCGAAATCGTGCACGGTCGCGATGCCCGGATGGTTGAGGCGCGCGAGGATCGCGGCTTCGTCGAGGAACATTGCGCGCACCGCCGGGGCTTGCGCGTACTCGGGCCGGATCGTCTTGATCGCGACCAGCTGTTCGAACGCGCCGGGGCCGCGACGGCGGCCGAGCAGCACGGCACCCATGCCGCCGCTCTTCAGCTCGTAAAGGATCTCGTAGGCCCCGAAGCGCGCGATCACGTACCCGCCAAACGATACACGCTATTCGGCGTCGTCGCCTGTCGCGGGTCGCTCGACGAGGCCGTGCTTATAGAGGAGCTCGCGAAAGTGCCGCCGCGACAGGCCAGCGTGGTCGGCCGCGTGCGTGACGTTGTTCGAATTCGCGGACCACACCATCGAGACGTAGCGCTTCTCGAACTGATCGTTCCAGCGCTCCTTCGCATCCTTGAACGGCAGTGATGTATCGATCACCTCCGAGCTCTGAGGTGCGACCGCGCTGGTATCGAGCCAGAGCCGGAGGCCGCGGAACTTGTTGTTCGCGCCCGAGAGGGCCCACGCACGCTCGAGCGCGTTCCGTAGCTCGCGCACGTTGCCCGGCCACGCGTATCGGCGGAGCTTGTCGAGGTTATCCCCGTCGATCGGCCCCGGCTCGATGCCCTTGCGGGCATAGAACGTCGCGACGAGGTGTGGGAGATCCTCGAGCCGATCGCGCAGCGCCGGCAGCGCGACATGGACGACCGCGAGCCGATAGAACAGATCGAAGCGAAACTCCTTCGCCGCGACCATGCGCTGGAGATCACGATGGGTGGCCGCGACGACGCGCGTGTCGACTTTGATCGGTTTGTCCGCGCCGACTGGCTGCACGGTCTGGGCTTCGAGCGCGCGCAGCAGGCGCGCTTGCACCGCGAGCGGGAGCTCGCCGAGCTCGTCGAGGAACAGCGTGCCGCCACTGGCTTCGACGAAGGCGCCCTTGCGTTCGCGATCCGCGCCGGTGAACGCGCCTTTGACGTGACCGAACAGATGCGAATCGATCAGCTGTTCCGAGATCGAGCTGCAGTCGACGACGACGAAGGGTTGCGCTGCGCGACCCGACGCATCGTGGATCGCCTGGGCAGCGAGCTCCTTGCCGGTGCCGGACTCGCCCTCGACGAGCACCGTCGCATCCGTCGGCGAGGCCATCTCGAGCACCGCGAACAACTCGCGCATGGCGACGCTTTGCCCCGCCATCTTGCCGAAGTGATCACGCTCGCTCGGCGGCAGGCTCGGCGCATCGATCGCCGAGATCCGGACCGACGTATCGCCGAACCGGATGGTGCTACCTGGAAGTACCACCTCCTCGCCGATCCGGGTGCCTTGAAACCACGTGCCGTTCGTCGAGCCGAGGTCCTTGACGCGAATCCCGTCCGGCGTGATCGCGACCTCCGCGTGCTTTCGTGAGACTTGCGGGTCGACGATCACCAGATCACAGGTGTGATGAGCACCGATCGCGATCGTGCGCGCACCGAGAGCGACGGGAGGCTGGTCATGGCCCACGACCTGCAGGCTGTACGACCGAGGCGCGGTCCGGCCCTTGGTCAAGCTCATCGCGAGACCGGTCTGGATCAGCGTGCGCAGATCGAATGTCACGCTCGAAAGGATACGGGAAATCGGTGCGGATAAAAATCTGGGATACGCTGCGATCGATGAGACGGGCTGGGTTCGTGGTGATCGGTGCCGCGCTCGCGGCGTGCTCGAGCGATCCGTCGCTCGGCGTTTCGGTGACTCATCCGACGGGGCTAACTGTCTCGAAGACGACCGTCACGGTCTATGAATCGGAGTCTCTGCACTGTACGGACGTCGAGTTCTCGCGGCTCGATGCGGCGGCGCTCGAAGCACTCGCCGTGACCTCGACGGATATCAACGACGCGGCCGACGGTGGACTGTCCGGTATCTCGCGCACCGGGAACAAGGTGATCGTCGCGCGCGGCTACGACACCCAAGGCGCCCTGATCAGTGCGGGCTGTAGCGAGAAGGGCGAGGTCGTGGGTAACGATAGCGTCTCGGTCACCACGCTGATCGCCACGCTGGTCTCGATCCACACCGCGGCCGACTCGACCGAAACCTCCGTCTCGCTCACCGATTCGCTAGGTGTTCCTCTCGCGGATCCACGCCAGGTCACGTGGACCGCGTACGGCCCAGCTGGAACCTCGGCAGCGACGCCCGCAAACGTCACCGCGGTCTCGGACGGGGTGTGGGAACCGAAGTTGCCGAGCTGTGCGAGCGCTGGCGCTGTCACCGTGCACCCCAACCCACCGTCGACGCTCGGCGGGTACGCCGTGCAGATTCGCGCCGCGTGGGCCGTCGAAGAGCCGCGTGCGTACACGACCTTCTCGGCTTCGAGCCTCGGCATCGTCACGTTCGACAGCTCCAAGACGATCTCGAGCACGGCGAAGCGCTACTGCGCGATCAAGATGAAGGGTACGACCCATCACCTGGTCTGCGTCTTCGATACGGGGACGACAGCGGCGCAGATGAACCAGGTGTTCGAGTTCTCGGTCGCCGTCGCGAACGGTAAGGTCAGCGTCACGCAGGTCGACGGTCCGGTCGCGGCACTACCGTCCTCTCCTCCTGGTCAGACTGCGGTGGTCGCGCTCGTCTCGGAACCAACAGGCACCAGCACGGATCGCGATGTCTATGCCGTGACCGACCGTGGGGTGCTCGTGCCGCTGTTCGGTGCAGCCGCGGTGACCACGCAAACCAACCTCGTGGCGAGTGCGGTCGACGCTCTCTACGTGCCTGCCTGCGGTTCATCGCCCGCCAAGATCCTGATCACCAACGTGGGCGCGCTCACGAACGTCAAGCAGATCGATGCGCACGGTGGCAATCCGATGGATGTCACGACGGGTGTGACGGTCCCGACGACGAAGATCACGCCCGACAGCGCCGGCTGCGTGACCCAACTTTCGGACTCCGGTACACCGCAACTGCTCCAGCTGGCGACGCTGCAGACGTCCACGACCGCCGGGACCGCCGGAGAAACGCTGCTGTTCAACTGCACGGGTACCGGAGCCTGCAAGCTCCTGAATGGCGTGACGCTCGCGCGTGGCGCGGGCGTGGGATTCACCGGTGGCACCGAGCCACGGATCGTGGCCACCACCGTCGATGCGACCGGCGTCGTGTTGGTCGAGCTCGTGTTCTCACCTCACAATGCCACGGTCGAGCGAGCGCGCCTGCCGGCGGCCTCGATTCCGGGTCGGATCATCGCGGCGCAAGCCGACGGCGATACCGGCACCGATCTGTTCTGGAACCTCGCCGGTCGCTCGGGCTCGACGTCGCTCGAGATCGCGTACGCCCGCAAGGTGGGTGCCGAGAATCTCGAAGCGCTGTCCGGCTCAGTCGAGCTGACCATCAACCAGCTCGCGGTCGGCGATCTCGATGGTGACAACTTCGACGACGTGGTCATCACCGCGACGGAGGGTATCGCCATCGTTCCGAACAATGCGACCCTGGCGGTACCCGCGGCGAATCCCGACCTCACGTGTACGCCCTGAGTGCGACGTGTGTAAGATGACCGCGCATGTTGCGGCGTTTCGCAATCGCGGCGCTCGTCAGCTGCACTTGCTGTAGCCACGCGGCGCCGACCGGATCAGAGACTGGGTCCTCCGGTGCGCACCCGGTCGCGCCTCTGCAGAGCGCTCCTCAGCAGACCGCGCCTGAACGAGCGCTCGAAGACGATCTGCCGAAGCTCGCGGCGCGCGCGGTCGCGATGTATCACGCGATCGCGCGCGCGCTCGCCGAGCCGAGTCCCGATTGCGCGGCGATCGCCGCGAAGCTCGGCGCGATCGAGACCGCGAATCGAGATGCGATCACCGCCACCGCGAAGGTGTTGCACGCGGGTCACGACAAGATCCAGAGCCTGCGCGCCGCGCTCGAACCGCATCAAGCGGAGCTCGACGCCTCGGCGCAAGCCATCGCGGCGTCAGCGCCGATGAAGGCGTGTTCGAACGATCCGGGGTTTGCCGTGGCGATCGATCACTTGCTAGGTGAACCGTGAAACGCATCGTCCTGTTCTTGTTGATCGCCTTGCCGGCGATCGTCCTCGCGCAGGGCTCGGATGCCCCGGCGCCCGCACCGCCCGCACCGACGCCCTCGCAGGCCGCGCCGCCACCCGTCGTCACGCCGATGCCGCCACCGGTCGTCGCGCCGCCGGCGCCAACCGCAACCCCCGCGAAGCCTATCCCCGTCGATCACCCCGTCGCTGTCACGAATCGCGGCACGCAACAGGCGATCGAAACGAAGGGCGAGCACCGCGAGAACAAGACCGTCACGAGTACGTGGTTCGCGATCAAGGTCATCGGTGGGCTGGTCGCGCTGCTCGTGCTCGCATACCTCGGCGGCAATCGCCGCGTCGTACGGTTCCAGGAACAGCTCGGGATCAGCGGTGTCATCACTGCGGGCTTCCCGTTCGTCGCACTCGGTGCGATCGCGAGCTTGCCCTCGATCGGCATCCTCAATGACGAGGTGATCGCGCTGTTGCGGCCGATCCTGCACTTCGGCCTGGGCTGGGTCGGTTTCATCATCGGCGCGCAGCTCGATATCCGCGTGCTCGATCGCGTACCGAAAGGCACCGCGTATCTGATCCTCGTCGAGGCGCTCGGGCCCTTTGGAATCACCGCCGCGGCCTGCGGTATCTTGATGGTGTCTTTCAACGTGGCGGGCATGTCGCTGAGCGATGGCGCCACCTGGCGCGACATGATCCTGCTCGGGACCGCCGCCGCGATGACCGCGCCGCGCAAGTTCCGCGGCTTCGCGAACCGTACGTGGCACGAGGGCCGTGGAGTCGACGTGTTGCTCGGCCAGCTCGACGAGCTCGTCGGAGTGATCGGCCTGTTGTTCATCACCGCGTACTTCCGCGAAGGCGACGGCGCGAGCACGTGGCACCTGCCGAACACTGCGTGGGTGTTCGTCTCGCTCGGCCTCGGTGTCGCGATCGGCATCCTGATCTTCGCGATGATCCGGGTCCCGGTCTCGAACGCGGAGTTCCTCGCGGTCGTGATCGGGGCGATCGCGTTCGCCTCGGGCCTCGCCGGCTATCTCCACCTCTCGCCGATCGTGATCTGCTTCATCGCTGGCGCGCTCGTCACCAACTTCCCGAACGATCAGCGCGACAGCGTGTTCCGGATCCTGAATCACCTCGAGCGACCGGTGCACCTGTTGTTCCTGATGATCGCCGGCGCGGTGTGGACGATCTCGGATTGGCGCGGCTGGGCGCTCGTACCGCTGTTCGTCGCCGGTCGCGTGATCGGCAAGTGGACCGGCGTCGTCGCCTCCAAGACCGCACTCGGCAGCCTGCTGCCGAGCTCGTTCGCCGATCAACGCTCGCTCGTCACGCCGCTCTCTGGCCTCTCGATAGCGCTCGTGATCTCGCTCCAGGGTTACTACAAGGACGCGGGCCTGCCGTGGATCATCACGGCCGTGATCGGCGGGGCGATCGTCGCCGAGTTCCTCGTGTCGCGCACCACGGATCCAGCAGTCCCCCAGGCGGGTCGTGCGGCGACCCAGCCCGCCGCGATCGTCCAGGCGATCGACGAGCTCGAAGACTCCGGCCCGATCGACGAGCTCGAAGACGACGATGGCGATGTCGAGGCCGGTCCGATCTATCGCGACGAGCCCGGCGGTTCCACGAAAGTAGCTCCGAAATGATTCCGCTGATCCTGCTCCTCGCGGTCGGCGGCCTGATGCAGGCCGCGCGCAGCTTCACGACCGATACATCGCTTGCCGGCACCGAGCTCGCATTCGGTTTCTTACTGCTGTCGGCCTACTTCACCGCGAAGATCGTCAACCGCTTCGGGCTGCCGAAGCTCACCGGCTACTTGATCTCCGGCGTGCTCACCGGCGAATTCGTCATGGGCTTCGTCAGCCACGAGATGACCGATACCCTGAAGGTGGTCAGCGATACCGCGACCGCGATCCTCGCGCTCGAGGCCGGCGCCGAGCTCCAGCTCAAGGCGATCAGGCCGGTGATGAAGACGCTGCGCGGCATCACGCTGTTCGCCGTGATCGGCTCGATGGTCGCGATCGCGTCGGCGCTGTTCATCATGCGGCCCTGGCTGCCCGATGTCTTCGGCAAGCTCGAATTCACCACGAGCATCGTCGTGTGCCTCGCGATCGGCGTCGCTCTCTCCGCGCAGTCACCGGCGGTCGTGATGGCGATGCTCTCCGAGACCCGCGCCGAAGGGCCGCTGAGTCGCACGATGCTCGCCTCGGTCGTGGTGGCGGACCTCACCGTGATCACCGTGTTCTCGATCGTCCTCGCGATCACGGGTGCCGTGATCGGCGGCAATATCGATGTCACCGGCACCGCGCTCGAGGTCGGCTGGGAGCTGCTCGGCTCGATGGTGTTCGGCGTGATGATCGGTGCCTTGATCGGTCGCTATCTCATCCACGTGAAGAACGGCGCGGCCCTCTTCGCCCTCATGGTTTGCGTCGTCGTCGCCGAGATCGCGCCGCGGGTCCACCTCGATGTCCTCATCGTCTTGCTCGCCGGCGGCATCTACCTGCGCAACTTCTCGAAGGCCGATGCGACCCAGCTGCTGCACAAGTTCGAGACCGCGCAGCTACCGGTGTTCCTGGTGTTCTTCGCGCTCGCCGGCAGCCACCTCAACATCTACAAGCTGTGGGCCTCGATCATCCCGGTCGCGATCATCGCGATGACTCGTGCGGGCAGCTTCTTCCTCGGCTCGCGCCTCGCGTGCAAGATCTCCGGCGCCGAGCCGGTCGTCGCGAAGTACGCCTGGTTCGGCCTCGTGCCGCAGGCAGGCCTGGCACTCGCGCTCGCGAATGTGCTCCGCAACAACTTCGCCGATTCGTTCGGCAACGGTGCCGCGATCATCCTGCTCGGGGTCGTCGGCTTCAACGAGTGCATCGCACCCGTGATCTTGCGGATCATGTTGATGCGCAGTGGCGAGGCCGGCAAGAAGGCAGGCGCCGATTTCGCGACCGGCGGACACTGAGGTTCGGGCGCTGCGTTCCTCAGTGCTTGTGCTTGGCCTCGAGCTCGACGCGGATCTTCTCCATCACCTTGCGATCTTCCAGATCGGGCTCGGGGAACATCAGCGGTAGCGAGGCGAGCGTCTTCACGACGATGTCGGCGACCGCGCAGCGCATGAACGGCTTGTCATCCGCGGGGATCGAGTACCAAGGCGCCCACGGCTTGCTCGTCTCGCGCAGGACTTCCTTGTAGGCGTCCTGATAGTCGTCCCACTTCGCGCTCTCTTTCCAATCGCCGCTGTTGAACTTCCAGTTGTCGTCCGGATCGGTGATCCGATCGAGGAAGCGCTTGTGCTGTTCCTTGCGCGACACGTTCAAGAAGAACTTGAGGATGACGCAGCCGTTGCGCGCCCAATGGCGCTCGGCTTCGACGATCGATTCGAACCGCTCGGCCCACAGATCTTCGAGCTGCTTGGGTCGGCGCGGCAGGCGCTCCGTGTCGAGGTACTCGGGGTTGACGCGAACCACCAGCACCTCTTCGTAGTGCGAGCGATTGAAGATGCCGATCTGACCGCGCGCCGGGAGCGCCTTCTGGATCCGCCAGAGAAAGTCGTGGTCGAGGTCTTCTTTGGAGGGCGACTTGAACGCCGTGACCTGACATCCCTGCGGGTTCACGCCACTCATCACGGCCTTGATCGTGCCGTCCTTGCCGGCCGCGTCCATCGCCTGGAACACGAGGAGCAACGAGTACCGACTATCCGCGTAGAACCGGCCTTGCAGCTTCGCGAGCTCGTGGACCGACTTGGCCAGCTTGTCCTGGTTGTCCTTTTTCTCGGCGTGCTTCTCGCTTGGTTCGGTGTCTGCTTTCGAGAGCTTGAACGAGCCGTCGAAGGGGACCAGGAACGGCGAATCGACGGGATCGAACAGGATCGGCTTGGCCATGCCTTCCGACGATACCCCGCGGGTTTGTGACGATTTCGGCAGATCCAAACAATGTTTGGTGACGCTGCGGTAATCCGGAGGTGACGTTGTATAGAGGCCGGATGGCCACGTCGACGTTGGAACCCTCTTCGCACGCCGTTCCTCCGTTCTCGGAGCACGACAAGCTCGGTCCTCTCGGTGCGAAGACTTCTGTGCTCGAGAACGAGCCGGAGCTGCGCCGCGCCCTGGTGGGTGCCTTCGCTGCGACGGCCGAGGCGGCGCGCGATGCCGCCGCGAAGGTCGATTCGAACCTCCACACCGCGGTGCACGATTATCGCAAGGCGCTCCGTCGCGCGCGCGCCGTGCTGTCGCTGCTCGATGGTGCGCTGCCGAAGAGCGAGCGTCGCGCGGTCCGTCGCGCACTCCAGGAAGCGCGGCGCGCGGTCTCCGGTGCACGCGATCAAGCGGTCGCCCCGGAGGTCTTGAATGGCCTCTCGCTCGATGAAATCTCGCGCGAAGCGGCGAACGCCGTGATCGCGAATGCCGCGGCCGCGATGCCGCCGGCCGCCGAGATCAAGCAGCTGCTCGCCGAGGGCGCCGCGCGCGCCGCCGCACAGGTCGGAGCGCTCGAAGCCGCGCTGCCGCAAGAGCTGGAGTGGAAGACCGTCGCGGACGGCGTCCGTGCGATCTACGCCGAAGCGCGCGACGCGCGGAAATCGGCGAAGACCAGCAAGCGAAAGTTCCACTCGTGGCGCCGCCGCTCGAAAGAATTGACGTACGCGCTCGAGGTGCTCTCCGGCTTCGCGGCACACCACGTCCACGAGCTCCAGCAGGAGATCGAGTCGGTCACCGATACGGCCAGCCCGGCCGTCGACCTCGTCATGGTGCGCGACTTCGTCCGGACCTACGGCCAGGGCATCGCCCCGCAGGCGTTCGAGCAGCTCGTAGCCACGCTCGACCACCAGCTCGACGAGCTGATGCGCGATGCGCGCAACGCGGGCAAGTCCGTGTTTGCCCGCAGCCCGAAGAAGTTCGAGCGTCGCCTGACCAAGGCGGTGAAGAAGGACCTCGCGCCGCCGTCTGACGAGCCCGACCAGCCCGATGAACTTTCTGGGTCCGATTCCGATTCCGCCGACCACGTTACCGACTAGATTTTTCTGCTAGAAGGGACCTCATGTCGAAGGTCCTGATCATCGGCGCCGGCGGCGTCGGCGGCGTCGTCGCGCACAAGTGTGCGATGGAAAAAACGGTATTCTCGGACGTGCTCCTCGCGAGCCGGACCAAGTCCAAGTGCGATGCGATCGCCGCGCAGATCAAAGAGCTGCACGGCCGCACGATCCGGACCGCGCAGATCGATGCGGACGATGTCCCTGCACTGACCAAGCTGCTCCTCGCCGAGCAGCCCGCGGTCGTCATCAACGTTGCGCTACCGTACCAAGATCTCCACATCATGGACGCGTGCCTCGCGGCCGGCGTCGATTATCTCGACACCGCGAACTACGAGCCGCTCGATGTCGCCAAGTTCGAGTACAGCTGGCAGTGGGCGTATCAGGAGCGGTTCGCGAAGGCTGGCCGCATGGCGCTGCTCGGCTCGGGCTTCGATCCCGGTGTCGAGATAATCGACGCCGGCCGCGA
>JANXOP010000377.1 GCA_025357755.1 Kofleriaceae bacterium
CCGAGCTCGCCGCCCTCCGCCTCCGCGAGCACGAGCTTATCTTTGTCTTTGCCTTTGCCTTTGCGCGACAGCTGGAGGTGCGCCACCGGAACGCGCACGCGCTTGGTGATCGACGGAAGCCTGCGCAACGTGAGCCAGCTCAGGACCAGCCAGCGCACCGCGAGCCGCGGCTCCGCATCCTTGATGATCTCGCACCGTGCGGCATCGACCTCGGCCCACGTGCACCGCGTCTGGTCGAGAGGCCCGCCCTCGACGACGAAGCCCGTCTCGTCCAGGACGATGTCAGCCGGCCGGTCGCGCTTCGCGGTGCCCGCCGCATCGACGGCCAGCGCGAGCGCCAGGAACGCGACGAAGCCGACAGGCATCGCCACGAGCACCGTCACGTCGATCAGCATCGCCGCGGCGACGAGCAAGAACGGGAACCACCAGACCGTGGCAGCAAACCGCGCGCCCTGGTTCAGCGCGGCTCGGCCCAGTTGCAACGGTAGGCGCACGGACACGTCAGACCACTCGAAGAACGCTACGGGGCATGGGCGCTGCCCACACTCTTGACCTCGGTACCGCTGCCACTACGAGCGGCACTACCCTTGCCCGCCTCGGCGTCGAGCTGTGCGTTGCGGTCTCGGTAGGTCTGTACGGCTTTACACGAGTCGAAGACGTTCCCGACACACGCTTTCTCGAGCAACGGCTGCACTTGCTCGATGATGTTCTGCAGGCCAGCGAGCTTGTGCTGGTGCATGATCGCGAGCTTGAAGCACGCCATCGGTTTGCCTCCGTTGCATGCCTTCTCGAATCCCGTCGCGGCGCGTTGCTCGACCCAGTCGCCCTGATCCATCATTTCCCAGAGGTCGTCGCACAACGTCAGGCCGCCGGCCGCGCAGGTCCCGATCAACTCGTCGGCGATGTCGGTCACCGAGACCGACCCGTTCTTCGCCTGATCCGCGCCATGTGCGTACACCGTGTACATCTTCTCGCAGGCCTCGACGTTCTTCGCCTTGCATCCGTAGTCCAGATACGTGAGCGCGTCATCGTTGTAGGACATCAGGAAGCCGATGATGCCGGGTGCCTTGGCCTCGTAATACGCTCCGAGCTCCAGGCACGCCTTGGCGTCGCCAGCGCGGCACTCGCGCTTGTCGGATCGCTTGCGAACGTTGCAGCTCGAGAACGCGAAGATCAGCAGCGCGAACGGCATCAAGATGATCGGAACGATGAAGACGATCTTGCCGAACAGCCGTTCAGAAGCGCCATAACCCATACCCGCACGATCCTGCCCGTGCTCGCGGCGTGACACCAGCGCGGAGCACTACGACTCGGCACCCGGATTCGAAGATGGCAGCGACGCCTAATGCCTCGCGGACAGCGCGTCGTAGGTCGCCTTGAACGCCTCGTTCAGGTGCTCGTTGGCGGTGTGCGAGAACAGATCGACACCCTTGGCCTTTTCCTTCACCGCTCCCGCTTGCTGGTGGAGATCCTGGGGCGTGCTCGCGCTTGCATTCGCGATCGGTCCCATCGAGGTCGTGATCTCCTGGGCACTGCTCTTGGCCTCGTCGACTACCTTGTCGCCGACGTTGCGCGTGTTGGTCTCGACCCAGGCGAGCTTGCCCTTGTAGGACACCTTCTCTTTGAGCTTCTGGCGTTGCTCCTTCTTGCTCATGGTGAGCTGCTCGATCACCACCGTGGTCTGGTCCGCGACGAACTTCGCCGCACTCTTGACCTTGCTGATCATCGCGGGGTCGAGAGGCTTGGGGCCGGCCTTCGGCTTGTTCATCGGGGTGGGCGCCTTCGGCACCGACGGCGCCGGGGTGCTCGCACCGGGACCCGCGGTGCCTCCCTTCTGCGCCTGCTGCTCGGTGAGCTTCTTTTGCTTCTCCTGCTCCTGGCGCGCCTTCTCGGCTGTGACCGCCGCGGTGAGCTGCTCGATGAACATCTTGGCCTTCGCCTGCTCGGCGGCGACGTCGCGCTCGGACTCATCCACCTGCTGCAAGAACGAATCGGCATCGGCCATGTTCGAATCGCACTCGGCGGCGTCCTCGAGCGCTTCTTGCTCGTACGACTTCGCTTTGCCTGCGTCGGCCATGCTCTTGGCCATCGACTGCCCGGCCTTTTCGACACCCTGGCTTCCGACGAGCTTCGAATAGTCCATCCTGTGATGGAGCGCCGCCGTGTAGCCCTTCAGCTGGTCCATGCTGATGCCGCAGACGACCTTCAGCACGAGGCTGGCGATCTTCTCCTGGATCCATCCGAACACCGCCGCGGCCTTCTCGGAGACCCAGTTCTTCACGTACCACCAGATCCGCTTGATCGGGTGGAGCAGGCCCGGCTTGTCGCCTGGATCGGGACCTGGCTGCGCCTTGCCATGCGCCGAGCCCTCGCCTTTTTGTTGCTGGGCGTTGCCCTCATCCGCCTTGCCACCGCTTTGTAAGGCCGCGCCGCCCGAGCCGGTGGCTTCCGCCGTGGAGCCTTGCGTCTCCTTCTTGTGAGCGTCGGAGAGCTTCTCCTGCTCCTTGGCGTACACGCCGTGCGCGTTGTAGGTCTTCGCGGCCTCGACGGCCTTCTTCTTGGCGTCGGCTTGTGCCTTGCGGAACGCGAAGCCGATCTGGCGGATCCGGTGGAGCTCCTTTGCCGCGAACGTGAACGTCTGTTCTCCCGATGCGGAGAGGAGCTGAGGCCAGTAGGCGAGCTCGGGCGTCTCGGCGTCCTTCGGCGCTTCGTCCTTCTTCTCTTCCTGTTTGGGCTCGGCCGGTGCCGCGGCGACCGGCTCGGCTTGCTTTGCTTCGTTATCGGGCCCAGCAGCCGCTTCGTCCGGACCCGTCGGCTCGGCCTCGTGATCCGCCTCGTGGTCGTGCGGCTCCATCCCGAGCTCTTCGTCGAGCCCGGCGAGCATGCTCTCCACTAGGCCCGAGGTCGACGTCTCTTCCGCCTTGTGCTCCTCCCAGTGCTCGATCTTCTCGTGGCGTTCGTCGGTCTCGATCTTCTCGGCGTCCGCTTTGCCGCCTGCGCCGTGCTTGCTCGTGAACCCCCACTGCCAGGCTTCGCTCTTCTCGGCAAACTTGAGCCGCTCTTCTTCGCCTTCCTTCTCCTCCTTGTACTCGTCGATCGGTTCCTTGACGGCCGTGTAGAGGTCCTTCAAGGTTTTCGGCTTCTCTTCCATCTCCTTTCCAGCGGCGATCTGGCTGGTGTCCTTGCGCTCTTCGATCTTCTTCTTGATCTGCTCGGCCTTCTCGGCGGCCTCTTTCTTCCGCCGCGCACCCGCCTTGCTGCTGTTCGCAGTCTTCTCGGTCTTCTCGAGATCCTTTTCGAGCTTCTCGGTCTTGTCCTGGAAAGCTTTCGGATCGCTCTTCCATTCGTCGACGTTCTGTTCTTCGCGGCGCTTCGCGCTCTTCGCTTCCTTCTTCTCGGCGCGCTGCTCCTCGGACTTCTTGTCCCACTCCTTCTCGCCCTCTTTTTGGCGGCGGGTCTCGGCCTTCCCGACGGCCTTTTCCTCACCCTGCTCGAGCTGCTCCGCCCTCTTGTAGGCATCGCTCGACGCGACGGCCTTCCCCTCGTCGAGGTTCGGACCGGCGGTCGACTCGTCGTAGAGCTTGTTGCCGGCCGCGCGCTCGCCCTTGATGTTGCTCTCGATCTGAGCGCGTTCCTTGTTTCCCGCGTTGGCGACCGCGTTCTTCTCGGACGCCTCGAACGCGGCGCGCGCATCCGCCTGCGCCGACGCCTCGAACTTGCGCTCCATGTTCGCGGTGAAGACCTTCTCGCCAGCCTGCTTGCCGAAATGCTCCAAGCCCTTGCCATCGAGCTTCGCGAACGTGCTGTTCTCGACCTTGCCGGCGCCACGCTCCAGCGCTTTCGAGAAGCCGCTGTTATTGACCTTCTGGACCCACTTGGCGTCCTTGAGCTTGTCGATCGCCTTGCCGGGAGAGTTCCACGCGGCCTTGCCCCACGAGGCAGCCTTTGTCGCAGACCGTTTGAGCAGGCCAGGCGCGGCGGCCGCACCCTCCTTCTCGAGACCGAAGCCGAGCTTGAAGCCCATCTTCTTGGCCCAGTTGACGACGGGGCCGAGCGTCTTCGAGGCAAACTTGCCGACGACGCTCTTGAACCGCTTCATCAAGTTTCCGAGGATGCCTTTGCTGGCCGACTTGAATCCCTTCATGAACTGGCCGCCGTAGGCCAGCGCGAGGTTCATGAGGTGACCGCCCGCGGCGTTCGCCTCGCCCATCATCATGTCGGCGGTCGCAGCCTTCTCTTCGTTGGATGCGCCCTTTCCGATCTGACGCGCGAGCACGACACCGTTGAGCCCGGTGAGCACACCTGAAAGTGCGAGCCCGAGGAGGTCGCAGACCAGACCTACGACGTTGAGGACGCGAGCCACCGCCTGGATCGCCGCCCCGATCGGCGGGAAGATGAAGCCGAACAGGCCGAGGATCGTCAGGATCATGCCGAGCTTGCCGCAGACGTTTCCGACGATCGAAACGAACGCCTGGACCCGCGAGATCCCGACCATCATGCTGGAGAGCTGATCGTGAACCTTGCCGTACGGGTTCTCGGACTTGGAGAGCTGGGTCATCTCCTTCTTGCCGAGGAAATCGATGGCCTTTCCCTTGGCGCCTTCGAACAGCCCACCACCGACGTTGACCGTGTTCTCGAGCTTGCCGTCGAAGCCTTTCGCGACCTCGGACATCTGCTTGATCTTCGAGATCCGGTCACCCGGCTCGTGACTCTTCGGGTTGTACCCGTTCAGAAATCCGTCGAGTCCACCGTTGCCAGAGCCCTCCATCGCCGCAATAGCGATCGGCTGCGGCGGGCTGGGCATCGCGCCGCCGCCAACTTCCTTGCCGGGCACGCTGTGCTTGGCGGCTGCCGCCGGACCGGCAGCGGTTGCACCGCCTTTGGGAGCCTTCGGTCCAGATGCCGCGCCGTGTCCACCCTGGACGTTCGGCTTGAGCGAGGCCACCTGTGTCGGCGGGGGCGCGCTCTCCTGCTTCTCTTTTTTGACCGCCTCCGGATTCTTGATCTCTTCCTGTTTGGCGTCCTCTTGCGCCTTCTGGATCTTGCCGTGCGCCTCCTCCTCCTTGATGGGCGCATCTTTGGCGGTACTCGCGAGGCCCTCTTTGTACGACTCGGGGAACTTCGCGGCGAGCGCAGTCTCGACGACCTTGATCGCATTGTCGTCCGCGACATGACCGGGATAGTCGTATTTGACTTCCGGCGTTTTGGGAGGGGCAGCGGTATCAGCCATGGAGCTTTCCTGAGCGATTTGCGAAGGCGGAATGGGCGTGCGACGCCTGGTTCACTCGTTCGGCGATCTCGGCAAACTTCGAACGACCGATGCGGTCGGCGAATGCGTTCATGTGCGGCACGATGACCTCCTTCGCCCGGTCTCCGATGGTTTCACGAAGCGAGGCGTGAGCCTCCGCGTACGTACGGTACGCGGAGGGCAAATCTCCCTTTTGTTCGTAGATCTGGGCCATCAGAGCGACTGCCGCTCCGTATTGCGACAAATCTTGCTTGGTCATCGCGAGCTGCGCGATCTCGAGACAGCGATCGAGGGCAGCCTGGGTCTGGCCCTTGCGCGCGAACAGCGCAGCTTGTGCGACTAGGGAGGCCAAGTAGAGACTGTCCAACCCTTGCTCGAGAGCTCGATCCCGGGCGATCTGTAGGTGTTTCTCCGCCTCGTCGAGCCCGATAGGATCGCCGCGTTCGCCGAGCGCTCCCGCGAGCCCGAGCCGTGCTTCGATCTCGTCTTCGAAGGCTTCGTGACGTTTCGCAACTACGACGAGCTCGCGCATCTCGACGCACGCCTGCGTGGGTTTCTCTAGCGCGAGATCTACGAGCGTCATCAGCTGCCGTGCGATGAACGCCACCTCTTCGAACGCCTCGTCCTCGCGAACAGCGTCGAGGACCACGCGCACGCGATCGTTCGCGATCGTGTAGAGCTGTTGCTCGACTGCGAGCTCCGCGAACCCGAGCGCCAGCATCACGCCCGCGCGTGCCCCCGCGGGTGTGGTGTCGGGAAGCGCGTCATGCGCGATCTCACCGAGCGCGCGCGCGGCCTCGTCGAACTCGTGACGGCGGATCGCTGCGCGTGCGAGGAGGACGCTCGCCTCGGTCGCGCGATGGGGATCGTCGGCGAGCCGTCCCCGAGCCCGGAAGGCGGTCTGCTCGGTGCCTTCGAGGTCGCCTTCGGCGAGCTTGACCTGCGCCAGCCGTAGAAGGATACGACCCTCTAGCGAAGCGCGGCCGAGCTTATCTACAACCGTGGCAGCCTCCTCCAGCAATGCGCGCACCACCACCTGCCGGTGACCGAGGATCGGCTCGCCTTCCGCCAGCTCGACCAGCGCGTCGGCGAGTACGCCGGCGTTCGTTCCAGCTCGGGCCTCTCGGAGGTGGGCCTTGAGCGCTGCGAGCATGCGATTCAGCGTATCATCGCATCTCCTTTCAGAGGCACCAGAACGAGTACACTGCGTCCGTGCGTGAGGCCATCGAGGGGTGTCGTCAATGACCTCCAGACTCCACCGAGCCGGCGTCCGTCGGCTTATCGCATTGCATCCTGAATGCCGCCGGATGGAGCTGTTCGATCTGCTCGGCGCGCCCGAGTTGACTGGTCTACCGGTCGCAGAGCTCGGCCCGCGGATGGCCGCGTACGTCCTCGACCCGAGTGGCCGACCGCTCAGGGGAGACCCGCCCTGGCTCGAGCGCTGTCTTGTCGCGACACCGCTCGCCCCTGGCTGGGCGACCATCGCCGATGACATTGCAGCGATCCTCGCGGGCGGCGCGCTGGCGTACGACGACCGCCTGCTGAGTCGCCGATTCGCACCTCGCGCCGACGAAGCCATCGCCGCGGCGACGTTCGCGCTGGAGCCAGATGCCGCACGGCGCGCGATCATCGATCTCGCGCGCAACGCCGGTCCCGACGAGGGACTCCTGCACCTCGCGCTCCTCCAGGCCGGTCTAGCGGTCGCGTGGCGGCCCGATCTCGCCGAAACAGATGGCGCCGCCGAGATCATCGACAAGTTGCTGGCGCTCGTCGATCGCAAGAGCCCGCGCCCGCTCCTCGACGCGGTAGGTCCGATCATTGGGGCGATCGCGGTCGAGGTTCCGCGCGTCGGTGACGCTGTGATGAAGAAGCTCCTCGACACGCGGGAGCAGATGACAGATCGACGGTATGGAGGTGATTCGTTCCTCGGTGAGTTTCACGCTCTTGATCGCGAGCGCAAGATGCCTGACGAGGACTACTACGTAACGCTGCCGGACCGGCATGTTGTCGAAGCGTGTGCGAAGATCCTGGGGCGCGCGGCCGAGGCGCTCGACCGCGATGGTTTCGTGGCGTTACAACGTGCTGTGCTCGACGGCGAGGTCGGCGAGAGCCTGATGCCGCACCTCGTCGGCGGCTTGATAAGTGCGGCCGCGATCGGACCACTCGGGCAGCTGGTTGCCTATTTGATGTCGACGCGAGATGCGGAGCCTCGAGCGCTCGCGCTGGACATCGCTGCGCAAATTCCCCTCGACGAAATCTCCGGTAGCGTGATCGACGCTCTATCTGACGATCGCAGGGAGCTGCGGATCAAGGCGATCGGTGCCGCCAAAATGCTCACCCGCGAGGTGTCGGTCCCCGCGCTGCTCGCACGACTCGATGATCCGGAACCCGCGGTCTGTGCCGCGGCAGCGCAGGCGCTCGTCGATCTAGGACAACGCGCGGCGATCGACCTACGGCGCATGCCTGGCGAGATCTCCATTGGCAGGTCGCGCGAGCGTGCCGCGGCCGCCCGTGCTGCGATCGGCGACACGAGTGGCCCGGTAGTCGCGCCCTTGCTCGCGATCGCGCTCGAGGAAGCAGAGCACGACTCGGACTCACCAATCGTCGATGCGCTCGGGGCCGCGCTTGGCCGCACGAGTGAGGGCATCTCGCTCGCCGCCGAGATCATAGCCGAGCTACCGGACGCACTTCCGGTGATCGCGCTCGTGCTTACCGGCGAGAGTGTCTCGCTTGACGAGGAGATTCGCGCACCGCTGGAACGCGTGCTCGATCCCTTGATCGCGTCGGGTGAGGACATGGGTATGGTCGCCCTGCTGCTGCTGTCGCGGTATTCGCTCGGAGACTCCGCGCTGCACGATCGGATTGTCGCGCTCGCAGCGGAGCGCGAAGGCTACGCTGGACAGCTTCTCGAAGCGCTCGCGAACGTCGGCTGCCGCAGCGCAGCCGCCGGGTCGCTCGTTGCCGGAATTATCGCGGATCGCGAGCACCTAGCGGGCGCACTGACCGCTGCGGCGATCGCTGGCGTGGTGATGCCCTTCGACCATCCCGGATGGGAAGAGATTCGCGATCTCCTGGGCCTTGGTACGGTCGCCAGTGCGATCGCCCACCAGGCTCTCGTCAGCCGAGCACGGGTGCGCGCGAACGAGTAACTTCGCGAGCCGATGCACACGATCGCGCCGTGTCGAGCATCCGCCGTCCGACGCGCTCCGGCTGCATCGCTCCGCGGAGACCCGACCGCCGAGTGACTCTTCCGCGTATGGGGACATCTCCTTCCGCTAACGGAGCCACCCGAGCATCACGCGGGCCGTGAGGACCTTCGGGTCGAGGCGCGGGCCGTCCCAGGGAATGCGCACGAGCAACTGACGTGCGCGTTCGGCCGCGAGCCGGGGATCGAGATTGCGCAGTGGAGGCGAGCCACTCATCGATCGCCCACCGGGCCACGTCGAAGCGCAGCGCGAACCGTGTCGACACCGCGTGCACCGCTCGCGAGCGCAGCATCGATGGTGCCGCGGCGGTCATGAGCGGTGATCACGAACCGACAGGCATCGTCGCCCGCCGACACGCATGCCACCTCGCGCGCGACGAGCCGGCGACCGGCGACGTGGCTCACCACGGCCCCCAGCGTCCCGGCCACGAGCGGACATGCGAGCTCGATCGCCGGCTCGCGCGTCATCCGTCGGGACCGCGGCGCGGCCTCGGCGAGGATGCTGCGGACCACCTCGACGAGCAGGACGCCCTCGCGCATCGCGGCGAAGTCGAAGGTCGCCTTACCCCACCCCTCTTGCGCGAGCCGGCGCGAGAAGATCGCGGTGAACTCGGCCATCGAAAGCTCGGCCAGGCCGCTGCCTCCCGCCTCGATCGCGGTGGCCTCGAGGTCGATCGCGAGGCGGCGGCCATACTGCACGCCCCACTCGGTGCAGAACAGCGGCCAGGTACCGGGCGCGAGCTGTTCGCACGTCACGCGCAGCGCCGCGAAGAATGCCCATGGCACCTCGACCGTGCGCCGCTCACCCAGATCGCGACGCACGCCCTGCGTGCTCTCGGTGGGCGCGAGCTCGCGCTGGAGGACCGCGGCCACCGCGTCGTGTTCGGGCCGCACGGGTCCGACCCGCAGCCGGTTGATCAGCAAGTAGTAGCGCGGCACGTTCGGCGGTCGCAGGATCTCGACCTCGACCTGCTGCGCGCCGAACTTGAAGTCGAAGATGTACGAGAACCGAGCGAGGCTCCCGGTCGCGCCGGAGCTCACGCCTCGGCGGAACTGGCCCTCGAACGCGTCGCCGCGAGTGCAGCGCGCGACCTCGTTGAAGAAATCGCGGCCGAGCACCTGGTTGCGATCGAGCCGCGCGAACTTGGCCTCGTACAGGTTGTAGCGAAGGATCGTGCCTTCATCGTCGAGCGCGATCACTCCGAAAGGCAGCGTGTCGAGCTCTTGATCCGAACGGTCGTCGAGCTTCATCGGATCGAACGCAGTCTCTTGCGTGTCCGATGGCATGGTGAATTCCAGCATGTCCGTCCTAGGTGAGTTTCTTGAGGATCGCGGCCTCGAATGCAGACGGTGCTTCTTGCGGTGGCTGCGGTGGCGGCGGCGCGGTCGGCGGCCGCGCGAGCCATTCGACCAGCGCCGCGCGCAACTCCCGCACCGAGGAGAAGCGCTCTGCCGGAGCCTTGCGCAGGCCGCGGGTCAGGATCCGCCAGAGCCTGCCGTCCATCGCCGCGACATCCGTCGGGTAGGGAAGCGCGCCCTCGAGGACGCGCTCCGACGTACTCGCAAGATCGTCGCCGACAAACGGTGCGCGACCCGTGATCGTCTCGTAGAGCGTCATGCAGGTCGCCCAGACGTCGGTGCGCTCGTCGTTGATCTCGCCGCGCAGTTGCTCGGGTGCCATATATTCCGGCGTCCCGGCCGTATCGGCGGTTGCGCCGCCGCTCACCGAGATGCCGAAGTCGATGAGCGTGGGCACGAAGCCATCGCCACGAGGCACGAGCAGGACGTTGTCGGGCTTGATGTCGCGATGGATGATGCCCGCCGCATGCGCGGCTTCGAGGCCGGCGAGTAGATCGAGGACGATCGAGACGCCAGCCCGGACCTCGAGCCGGCCGCGATCGATCCGCGCCGCGAGGCTCTCGCCAGCCAGGACGTCCATCGCGAGGTAGGCAATGCCGTCCGCCGTGATCCCCGCATCGTGAACCGCGACGATCGCGGGATGCCGCAAGCTCGCGAGGATCCGAGCCTCTGCGAGCAGGCGAGCACGCGCCTCCGCGGCATCGAGGCGCACCAACTTGAGCGCGACGTGCCGGGCCAAGGTCGCATGGTCGGCCTCCCAGACCTCACCCATACCACCGCGTCCGAGCAGCCGGATCAACGCGTAGCGATCGATCATCTCCCCGGCCGCGAAGCGCTCCAGCCTCGGTGCCCGGGGAAGTGTTCCCGCGGTGTTGAACACATCAGCGGGCATCGCGCATTGGATGCTCCTCGCCGGTGAGGGTTACTCGCGGTGGCGTACCTGGAACGACACGAATCTGGATCGCGGTCGCTGTCGTGCGTTCTCAGGCCTGCCGACGACGCGCGAGCATCAGCACGACAACCCCGACCACCGCCAGAATCGCGCCGCGCAGCGCCCACGGTCGGCGATCGAGCATGAAGCTCGACGCGGGCCAGTGAACGTAGCCGAGTCCTTGTCCGATCCAGAGCAACCCGATCAACACCGCCGCGACACCCACGAATAGCAACAAGGTCTTCATCTCGGGCCAAGCGTGACCGGAGTTGCGCCCGACGACAATCGACTCGAAGCCCACGTTCGAACCTCGATTGGAACCTCCAGGTTCCAGCGGCGAAGTGATTTCGCGATGATAGCTTCGGCCGCACATTTGCAATACGCCGTGCGATGCATCGCCTCTCGTTCCTTCTCGCGTTCACCGCGTGTGGCAGTCAAACACCAGCCAACACACCTGACTCCATGCCGAGCCCCGACGCCTCGAGCGTCGATGCCAGCCTCGCCACCCAGCCGATCAGTGCACCGGCGGACGCGTGGACGTGGGTCGACTTTCCCGATTCGAAGTGTGCGTCCGGCACGGCCACCGGCATCGGCATCAACCCGCACGCGGGCGCGACCGACGTGGTGATCTATTTCGAAGGTGGTGGCGCGTGTACCAACGCGACGAATTGTTGGGGGACGATGCCGCAGGCTGCAAATGTTGCGGGCTACGACAGCACCACGTTCTCGACCGCGAAGCAGCGCGGCTATCCGATCTTGAACCGCGATCTCGCGACCAATCCGTTCGCGGCAAAGAACCTGGTCTACGTACCGTATTGCACCGGTGACATGCACGCGGGAACGAGCGAGGTCGATCTCGTCGTCGGTAGCACGACCAAGCCGACCTACTTCTGGGGTGGTCACGATCTCGATCTATTTCTCGCGCGCGTCGTGCCGACATTTCCCGATGCGACGCATGTCTGGGTAGTCGGCACGAGCGCCGGTGGGTTCGGCACGTTCCTGACGTTCGATCAGGTCGCACACGCATTCGGCGACGTGCGCGTCGACATCGTGGATGACTCGGGACCGGCGATCGTAGCGAAGGGCGGCGTCGACAACAGTGCCACGCTCACGACCTGGGGGTTCGTTCCACCTGCTGGCTGCAGTCCGTGCACGCACTTCTCGGACGTGCTCGCCGCCGACCGTGCGCGCCAGCCCAATAGCAAATATGGTTTCATGTCGTTCGCCGAGGACACCGTGATCTCGAAAGACTTCGGGTACACGTTGGCCGAATACCCCGCCGTGATGACCTCGTATGCCCAGAGCTTGGCAAACGATCCCAACGCCGCGACGTTGATCGTCACCAACGAGCAGCTCCATGTCGTCGAGGCGGACCCCACGCTTGCCGTGCAATACCTGCCGTGGCTCACGGCGATGGTGACCGATAGCGCGACGTGGACCAGCACGACGTACGCCCATCCGTAGACGACCGGCTACGAGCTGGTTCCACGAGCTTCGACGGCGTGAACCAGCAGGCCCGCGCAGGCGCGCTCGCAGATGTCGAGCACGTCCTCGAAGCCCGCCGGTCCACCGCTGTACGGATCCGGAACCTCCGCGCCCAGCGGCGCGCTCGGATCGAACGAGCGGAACAACTGGATCGGGGGCACCCTCGAGACGCCCTTTGCGAGCTGCTCGAGGCTGGCGAGGTTCGCCCGATCCATCGCGAGCACGAGATCGAACGCGTCGAAGTCCTCGCGCGTGAACTGGCGACCGCGGAGTTGCGATAGATCGTAGCCGCGTTGCTTCGCGGCGCGCACGCTTCGCGGATCAGGCGGTTCGCCGACGTGCCAGTCACCGGTGCCCGCACTATCGAGCGTCAGCTCGTGTGCGCGGCCTGCCCGCTGGACCAGATGCCGCATCACGCCTTCCGCGGTGGGCGATCGGCAGATGTTACCGAGGCAGACGAAGGCGATCCGGATCAGGCGACACTCGGGGGCCGCACTCAGGGGCCGTCGTTGCCGAGATCGCCGGTCCAGTACAGATAGTCGCGCCACGCTTCGGGGACCGAGCGCAGCGAGACCCGGATCGCGACGGCCGGCACCCAGTTCGGTTGGGTCGGCTGCGCGAGCAGCTTCATGTTCGCCTCGTGCGGCGTGCGACCGCCCTTCTTGCGATTGCACAGGTAGCAACACGACACGATGTTCGTCCACTCGGTGAGCCCACCGCGCGATCGCGGTTGCACGTGGTCGTACGTCAGATCCGCGATCGGGGCCTTCTTGCCGCAGTACTGGCAGCGATAGTTGTCGCGCGCGTAGATGTTGACGCGCGAGAACTTTACGGGCCGCGCGTACCGGCGGAAGGAACGCAGGAGGCGCACGACCGCCGGAATCTTGATGACCATCGTCACCGAGTGGATGTCGTGGCTGTACTCCTCGATGACCTCGACCTTGCCGAGGAACAACAACGTGATCGCACGCTGCCAGGAGATGACCTTGATAGGTTCGAATCCCTGGTTCAGCAGTAAGGTCTGTGAAGACTCCATGCCGTACCCGAGGATAGCACCCGGCGGAGTTCCTGCCAGTGGGAGCGAATTCGAGTTTGAAAACGATTTTCAATAGTGGTAACCGTGTGTGATGCCATCGTCGACGCTCGCCGCGACCCCGTTGGGGAAGTTGGTGAAGGTGCGGGCGATTGCAGGCACCCGGGCGTTCCGCCGCCGCCTACTCGAGATGGGCCTGGTCCCGGGCATCGAAGTGCGCGTCGTCACGATCGCTCCACTCGGTGATCCATTGCGGATCGAAGTGCGTCACGGCCAGTGGTCGATCCGCAAAGCTGAAGCTGCGCAGATCGAGATCGAGATCGAGACCACCTCCCTGCCGGTGCTCCCGTGAGCGAAGACCACTGCGCGCCGACCACCGCTCCCGTGATCCCGCGAGGCGCGATCTCGATCGCGCTCGCGGGCAATCCCAACGTCGGCAAGACCACGCTGTTCAATGCGCTGACCGGGATGTCGGCGAAGGTCTCGAACTATCCTGGCATCACGGTCGAACGCCGCACCGGTGTGGTGACGCTGCCGATCGGCCCGGGCGAGCTCCACGATCTCCCGGGCACGTACAGCCTCAACGCACGCAGCCACGAGGAGCAGATCGCGTTCGATGCGATCGTCGGGTTGAATGGCGAGAAGGCGCCCGACGTGATCGTCGTGTGTCTCGATGCGACGCAGCTCGCCCGCTCGGTCTACCTGTTGATGCAGATCCGCGAGCTCGGTGCGCGCGTGGTCGGTGCGCTGACGATGGTCGACGAGGCCGGCACCTCGGCGCCAGATGCGCGCGCGCTCGGCACGTTGCTCGGCTGCGAGGTCGTCGCGGTCACGGCACGCACCAAGCGGGGCATCAGCGATCTCCTCGCCGCGATCGATCGCTGCGCGCGCACGCAGCGTGCGCCGGTGTGGAGTTGGACACCCTCGACGACGCTGCGGACCCACCTCGATGCGATCCGCACGGTGATGCCTTCCGGCTGGACCACCGCACGACGCTACGGTGTGGCCCTCGACGCGAAGGCCGAAGATGCGCTGTTACTGTGGGCGCTGACCTGCATCGACAACAACCCCCACGATGGGGACGAGCTCCAGCACGTACCGCCAGACGTGCGCGCAGCGGTCGTCGCTCGCGAGTTCACCCTCGATGAGGAAGCGATCCTCGCGCGGTGGGCGTGGCTCGATCGCGAGATTCCCAAGCTCGGCACCGCGCAGCCGGATCGCTCGCTGACCGAGAAGATCGATCGCGTGCTCCTGCATCGCGCACTCGGTTTCGGGGTGTTCACCGGCGTGATGGCGCTGTTGTTCATGGCGCTGTTCACCGGCGCCGCCCCGCTGATGGATGGCATCGCGTTCACCTTCAAGGCGTTCGGCAATGCGATCCATGGCGTGCTCGGCGATGGCATCTTCACCGACTTCCTCGTCGATGGGGTGATCGCGGGCGTCGGCTCGGTGCTGGTGTTCTTGCCGCAGATCCTGATGCTGTTCTTGTTCCTCGGCTTCCTCGAGGATTGCGGCTATCTCGCGCGCGTCGCGTACCTGATGGATCGCGTGATGCGATCGATGAACCTCCACGGCAAGGCCTTCGTACCGATGCTGTTCGGGTTCGCGTGCGCGGTACCCGCGATCAGCGCGACGCGCACGATGGAGCGCCGTCGCGATCGGCTGCTCACGATGATGGTGGTGCCGATGATGACGTGCTCCGCGCGCTTGCCGGTCTACACGCTGATCATCGCGGCCCTGATCCCGGGCTCGCGCCTCACGCAGGCCGGGCTGATGGTCGGGATGTACGCGTTCAGCGTCACGACCTCGCTCGTCGCCGCGTGGGTGATGTCCAAGACCGTGAAGCCACTCAAGGCCAAGCGCCTGCCGTTCATCATCGAGCTGCCGCCCTATCGCTTCCCGCGGCTCCCCGACGTGCTGCGCATGATGTGGGGTAAATCCTCGATGTTCTTGCGCGAGGCCGGCACCGTGATCCTCGCCTGCTCGATCGCGTTGTGGGCACTGCTCTACTTCCCACGCGACCTGCCGAAGGGCTCGCCGGACTACCAGGCCCTGATCGCGGCGGCACCAGATCGCGACACCAAGGACCAACTGAGCGCGACCGAGAATGCCGCCCACCTCGAGGCGAGCTTCGGCGGTCGGCTCGGCCACGCGATCGAACCGGTGATCGAGCCGCTCGGGTTCGATTGGAAGATCGGCGTCGGCCTGATCGGTGCGTTCGCCGCGCGCGAGGTGTTCGTGTCGACGCTCGGCATCGTCTACGCGGTCGGCGGTGGCGACGATGACGACAAGCAAGTCGAGCTGCTCCGCACCAAGCTCCACGATGCGAAGCACGCAGACGGCAAGCGCGCCTACTCCCCGCTCGTCGGGCTCTCGCTGATGGTGTTCTTCGCGCTCGCGATGCAGTGCATGAGCACGCTCGCGGTCGTGCGGCGCGAGAGCGGCGGGTTGCGCTGGCCGATCTTCTTGTTCACGTACATGACGATCCTCGCGTACGTCACGAGCTTCATCGTCTATCAGGGCGGTCGCTTGCTCGGATTTGGCTGAGACGGTGCGCAGTTACGAAACTTGTCGATCGCGGTGTTCGCCGTACGTCCTGTAGGCGAAAAGGAACGTACCGCCCATGCAATACCTGCTGCTGATCTACGACACCGACGCCGCCTACAAGGACATGCCCGAGGCCGAGCGCGCGGGGTTCCTCGGCGAGTATCGCGCGTTCACCGAAGCGACGATGAAGTCCGGCCAGACGCTCGGCTCGAATCGCTTGCACGGCACGCACGCCGCGACGACGGTGCGGATCCGCGACGGCAAGACGCAGGTCACCGATGGTCCGTTCGCCGAGACCCGCGAGCAACTCGGGGGGTACTACCTCGTGGAAGCCAAGGATCTCGACGAGGCGACCAAGCTAGCCGAGCGCATCCCGAGCGCGAGGTACGGATCGATCGAGATCCGGCCCGTCATGGGCATGTAGCGCATGCAACCGCTCGCCGCGATCGCCGACGTGTTTCGCGCCGAGCGAACGCGCGTGCTCGCGACGGTGATCCGGCTCGCGAACGGTGACTTCGAGCTCGCCGAAGAAGCCGTACAGGAGGCGTTCGCCGCCGCGCTCGCACGCTGGCCGAGTGAAGGCACGCCGACCGAACCGCGAGGTTGGTTGATCACCGTCGCGCGCCACAAGGCGATCGATCAGATCCGACGCAATGCGAAGCTGCGTGAGCTCGTGGCCGCAGCCGAACCGGAGCTCGGCGAGCTCGCCGAGCCCGTCGGCGACGACCGGTTGCGGCTGATCTTCACGTGCTGTCACCCAGCGCTCGCACCGGAGGCGCAAGTCGCGCTCACCCTGCGCACGCTCGGCGGACTCACGACCGAAGAGATCGCGCGCGCGTTTCTCACCGCGCCGGTCACGATGGCGCAGCGGCTCGTGCGCGCGAAGAGCAAGATCCGCGACGCCGGCATCCCGTACGCCGTGCCCGAGCCCGATCAGATCGCGGAGCGCACCGCGACCGTGATGGCGGTGATCTATCTCATCTTCAACGAGGGCTACGCGGCGACCAGCGGCGATGCATGGATCCGCAAGGACCTCTGCCACGAGGCGATCCAGCTCGGTCGTCTGTTGATCGAGCTGCTCGGCGATGATCCCGACCCGCGCGGCCTGCTCGCGCTGATGTTGCTGCACGACGCGCGGCGAAACACGCGCACCGACGAGCGCGGTGACCTCGTGCTGCTCGAAGATCAAGATCGCGCGCGCTGGGATCGCGCGCAGATCGCCGAAGCGCTCGAGCTCGTGCCGCTCGCGCTCCGGCGCGTCGGCAGCACCTACGGCGTCGAAGCCGCGATCGCCGCGCTTCACTGCCGGGCGCCGCGCAGTAGCGATACCGACTGGCCACAGATCGCGTTGCTCTACGCAGAGCGCTATCGCCGCGCACCCTCGCCGATCGTCGCGCTCAATCACGCGGTCGCCGTCGCGATGGCAACCGGCCCTGCGGCCGGGCTCGCCCTGATGGAGCCGCTCGCCCGCGCGCTCGGCGATTACCACCTGTGGCACGCGGCGCGCGCGGACCTGCTTTCCCGGCTCGGCCGAAACGCGGACGCCGCCCGCGCGTATCGGCAGGCTCTCGGGTTGGTCGGCAGCGACCCCGAACGACGCTTTCTGGAGCGCCGGCTCGCCCAAGTACTCGAATAGATACGGTTGCTGCGATTTCGTGCGACCGCGCAAACCGGGGGTGCTCGATCCTGCATGAAGGTGATCGTCGTGTGCTGCGGCCTGGTGTTACTCGGCTGCGGCAACAAACCAGCGCGAATCTGCGAGCAAGCCGCGAGTCATTTCGAGCGGTGTGTCGGCGACGTGTTCGGTACCGAGATGAAGGAAGCCGCGCGCGATCATCGCGAGATCGGGACGTGCGCGAACGATGCCGAGACCGTGAAGATGTACGAGAAGTGCGAACCGCAACGCGATTGCCAGCGCTACCTCGATTGCCTCGACGGCTATGTCAGCGGGCACGGTGCGCTGTGACCGATGCGAGACGCGCGCGGATCCTGCGGCTCGCGAAGCGCAAGCGCACGTCGCTCGCGCTGGAGCTAACGCGTGAGCTTCCGGTACTCGTTGATGTGACGGATCGCCGAGCGCGAATCACCCGATTGATCGAACAGCGTCGCGAGGTTGTAGTGAGCCTCGGCGAGCTGCGAGTCGAGCTCGAGTGATTTGCGATAGAGCTCGATCGCCTCGCTCTCTTTACCCGCGTCTTGAGCGAGAACGCCGAGGTTGTAGTAGGCGGTCGCATCGCCCGGATCGAGCTCGAGCGCGCTGTTGAAGCAATCGCGCGCGGCTTCGAGATCGGTGGACTCGGCGAACAACCGGCCGAGGTTGATCCACGCCTCGGTGCTATCAGGGCGCAGCCGTAGCGAGCGGCGATAGGCATCGATCGCGGCGACCGGATCGCGCTCCTCCAGCGCCTGGCCGCGCGACAACCATTGATCGGCGGTGGCCGGCGGCACCGCGATGGGCACCGGCGCATCGGGGGCACGCGGCAGCTCGCGCACTTCACCGGTCGGGGTCGCGCGCGGCTGAGGTTCGAGCGCGAGCGCGAGCTGACCCTGCCCGCTCGGTGGCGTGCCTCGGACGTGGACGTGGCCCTCGTGCGCTTCCACGGTGAGCTCGGCGAGCGTGGTCCCCGATGGCAGCGCGGCCGCGAGCGCGAGCAGCTCCTTGCGAATACGTGGCAGCGGGAGGCCTGCATCGACGAGGCTCTTTACCGTGCGCAGCGCGGAGAGATCACGGAACGAGAGTTGAGCGGGTACCGCGCCCGGCGTGCCGACGAGGCCGTCGCGAATGCAGCTGCGTACGGCGGACTCGGGCAGCCCGATCAGCTGGGCCGCGTGCCGCGCCGAGTAGCTCGTCCACATCTCCGACGATGATCGCTAGGCTGCATCAGCTGTCAAGGTTTGTGTCGATCCACGCGGTCGTCAGGTCTGCCAACCTTTCGACCGCGGCCTCGGGTCGCGTGAAGCCGTGATCCGAGCCCTCGAGGATCGTGAGCGCGGCGCGCGAGCCGAGCTTCGTGACGACCGGCCGCAAGAGCTCGAGGTCTGCAAACTCGTCGCGCGAGCCCGTGAGAAACAGCATCGGACCGGTCGCACTCGGGAGATGCGCGACACGCTCTATGCTCGGCTTGCCCGGCGGATGCAGGGGATAGCCGAGGAAGATCAAGCCACGCACCCCGGTGAGTGGGCGCGCTGCGTGCGCGCGCGAGGTCATCCGCGCGCCGTATGATTTGCCGCCGGCGAACCGAGGGACGGCCGGATAGCGCTTCGCGGCTGCGGCCCAGATCGCCTGGATGTTCGCCTCCGCGAGCTCGGGCTTGCCCGGCATGGCGCGGCCGGCGCGCATGTATGGAAACTCGTAGCGCAGGGTCGCGATGCCGCGCGCGGCGAGGGCCTCGGACATCTCGGTCATGAACGCGTGGCGCATCCCAGCACCGGCGCCGTGAGCGAGCACGTACATCGCGCGCGCCCCTCGCGGTCGGAGGACCAGGCACGGCTGATCGGCGAGCTCGATTTGTTCTAGCTTGCTCACGAGCTCGGCCTGGCGCCCCCAAGGTTACGTCGATGTGCGACGCTCGTCGAGCGCGAGATGGCTACCCCGAAGTATCTCGAACGCGGCACGAACGTCGGCCGGTACGTGGTGCTGGATCACCTCGGCGAAGGTGGCATGGGTATCGTGTATCGCGCGTTCGATCCCGAGCTCGATCGCCTGGTCGCATTGAAGCTCCTGCACACGCGCACGAGCACCGGCGGCACGATCGGTGATGCGAGCTGGTTGCTGCGCGAAGCGCAGGCGCTCGCGCGGCTGTCGCATCCGAATGTGGTGATCGTTCACGACGTCGGCGTCGTGCGCGACGATCAAGTGTTCATCGCCATGGAGCTCGTCGATGGCGTGACCCTGCGGGCGTGGCTCGCCGCGCAGAAGCGCTCGTGGCGCGAGGTTCGCGCCGTGATGCTCGCGGCCGGCACCGGGCTCGCCGCGGCGCACGCGGCCAAGCTCGTACATCGTGACTTCAAGCCCGACAACGTGATCGTGGGCACCGACGGGCGCGTTCGCGTGATGGATTTCGGGCTCGCGCGGCATCGCCAAGGCGATCATCCGCCGGCGCCACCGGTCGAGCTGGCGCTGCCCGCATCGCGGACCTCCGATCTCACGATCGTCGAGGGTGTGATCGGCACGCCGGCGTACATGGCGCCGGAGCTGTTCGATGGCGCCGAAGCCGATGCGCGCAGCGACCAGTTCTCGTTCGGCGTGGTGTTGTTCGAGGCGCTGTTCGGCGAGCGGCCGTACGAGCAGGATCTGGTGCCGACCAAGCAGTCCACGCCGGTCGTGCCCGCGACGGCGCACGTGCCCGCGCGGATCACGGAGGTCGCGGTGCGCGCGGTCACCGGCGATCCGGCGAAGCGCTTCGCCTCGCTGAACGACCTCCTCGCGGTGCTCGCGCTCGATCCGAACGCGCAGCGCCGCCGGATGGCGATCGGGGTCGGTGCGATCACGGTGGTCGCGATCGCGGTCGGGGCGACCCGGTTGATGTCGAGCGCCGCGCCCCCGCCATGCAAGGGCATCGAGCAGCGGCTCGTCGGCGTATGGGACGATGCGACCAAGATCAAGATCTCCGCGGCGTACGTCGCCTCGAAGTTGCCGTTCGCGGGCAAGGCGTTCGCCGCGCTCTCCCCCGCGCTCGATCGCTACGCGACGGAGTGGATCGCGATGTCCGAGGACAGCTGCAAGGCCACGCGCGTGCGTCGCGATCAGACCGAGCAGGTGCTCTCGCTGCGCCAGGCGTGCCTCGACCAGGAGCGTGCGGAATTCGCGGCGCTCACCAAGCTGCTCGGCGAGCCGAACACGTTGGTCATCGAGAAGGCGGCGGGCGTGGTCGAAGGGCTCGACCGGATCGAACGCTGCGGCAATATCGCCGCGCTCCTGGCTCCCCTCGCGGCGCCCCCGGCGCTCGCGTCGAGGCTCGCCGAGATCAAGACCCTCGTCGTCGAAGCGAAGGCCGAGACCATCGTGTCGCGACCGATGCAGGCGATGATCGCCGCGGACAAAGCCGTCGAGCTCGCCCGCGCGACCGACTTCCAGCCGATCATCGCGGAAGCGACCAGCGTGCAAGGCGCCGTGCAGATGGCCGTAGGTAACGTCGCGCAGGCGGAGACGACGCTGACCCAGACCGCGTGGACCGCCGAGATCGGGCATCACGACGAGCTCCTGGCGAAGAGCACGATGGCCCTCGCGCAGATCATGCTCTACCCTTCGCCGCCGCGCGCCGCGGAAGCACGGGTGTGGCTCGGTCTGTCGCAAGCCGCCGCGAAGCGCATCGGCTCGGCTCACTCGTTCGATTCCGACGCCAAGCTGATCGAAGCCGTCCTCGACATCCAGGAAGGCAATGTCACCGCCGCCGTCGCCGCAGGTGAGGCCTCGTTCGCCGAAAGCGAGAAGGAATACGGCAAGGACTCCGGCGTGCTGTTCGGCCGCGAGATCTTCTTTGCAGGCACGCTCGCGCGCGCACTCGAGTATGCGAAGGCCGCGCCCCACTACGAGCACGCGATCGAGACGCGCGCCTCGCTCGTCGGCGAGGCGTATCCCGAGGTCGCGCTCACGCTGTCCAACCTAGCCGTCTGCTACCACTTCATGGGCAACCTCCCGAAAGCGCGCACCACGTTCGAACGAGCCTTCGCCTTGCGCGAAAAGCTGTTCGGTCCGAAGAGTCCGATCCTCGTCCCCACACTAGACAACTTCGGCGTGTTCCTCACGCAAACCGGTGAGCCGACACGGGCGCGCGAGTTGCTCGACCGCGCGCTCGCCCTCGCCGAGCTCATGCCGGGCAAGGGCACCGCCGACTACGACATCGTCGCCACCGATCGCGCCGACGCCGTGATCGCGCAGGGCAAGCTCGCGGAGGCGCGCGGCTATCTCGATGGGTTGATCGCGAACGAGAACATCACCCGCTCGACCACCCTGCCGACCACACTCACATCGCGGGCGCAGCTCGCGCTGCTCGAGCAGGACTACGCGGCGGCGGCGCAGCTCGCGACCGAAGCGATCGCGGGGTACGAAGCCGCTGGTGGCGCACAGAATCCCGAGCTCTGGCGGGCCTCGGCGGCGCTCGGCCGCGCGCTCGTCGGGATGGGCAAGCTGGCCGAGGCCAAGGCGCCGCTCGAGCGCGCGATCGCGATCGGCGTGCGCGTGCAGCTCGATCCCGCGCAACTCGCGCCAGCTCGCTCGGCGCTCGCACGAGTGCTGTAACCAAGCGCTTGCGTGCGCCATCCAATCGGGTGACGTTGGTTTCCGCGTGAAGATCGCGATCGTTGGCAGCGGCATCGCCGGGCTCGCCGCGGCCTATGGGCTCCCCGGCCATCAGGTCACGTTGTTCGAGGCATCGCCGCGCGTCGGCGGCCACACGTACACCGTCGAAGCAGATGGTCACGCGATCGACATGGGCTTCATCGTCCACAACCGCGAGCGCTATCCGCATTTTACGGCCCTGCTGCGCGATCTCGAGATTCCGACGCGGCCGACCACGATGGCGTTCTCGGTCGCCGATGGCGAGCTCGAGTGGGGCAGCGGCTCGCTCGCCGCGATGTTCGCCGATCGGGGTGCGCTCGCGCGACCGAAGCACTGGCGGTTCCTCATCGAGGTGTTCGCATTTCTCGCTCGCGCGCGCCGCGATCTGCGGGGCCCGCTCGTCGCCGAGGCCTCGCTCGACGAGTACCTCGCCGCGCGCAAGGTCTCGCGCGAGCTCCGCGATCACTTCGTGATTCCCCTCGCGGCGGCACTGTGGTCGCTGGCACCAGATCGCTGCGGCGAGTTCCCCGCGGTGACGTACCTCGCGTTCCTCGATCAGCACGGCATGTTGTCCGCGCTCCAGCCACTCGCGTGGCGCACGGTCGTCGGTGGCAGCCAGCGCTATGTCGACGCGCTGCTCGCGAAGTTCGCCACCCGCGGGACGATCGAAGTCCGGACGAGCACCCCGGTCGAGCGGATCAGCCGCGATAGTACCGGCGTGCTCGTCGTCGCCAAGGGTTCCGAAGTTCGCTACGATCGGGTCGTGATCGCGTCGCATGCCGATACCGCGCTTGCCTTGCTCGCGGACCCGAGCGATGAAGAACACGCCGCACTCGGCGCATTTCAGTACAGCCACAATCGCACGGTGCTCCACACCGATCGTGCGTTCTTGCCGTCGCGCCCGGCCGCCCACGCGTCGTGGAACTACGTCGCCGATCCGGACACCGCGCGCGTCGCGGTCACGTATTCGATGACGCACCTCCAGGGCTTGCCGGATACGCCGTACCTCGTGACCTTGAATCCGCGCAGCGAGCCGCGCGGGATGCTGCACGAGGTCGAGTTCACGCATCCGCAGTTCGATCGCGCCGCGCTCGCCGCGCAGGGCGCTCTCGCGAAGCTCTCGGGCACGCGCCACACGTATTTCGCTGGTGCGCATTTCGGGTTCGGCTTCCACGAAGATGGTGCGCGCTCGGGGCTACAAGCCGCGCACAAGATCTCGACCCGGATGAGCGCAGGATGACCCACTCGGCGCTCTATCGTGGCGAGCTCGCGCACGCGCGCGACGACGAGCACGCGCAGCGCGCGTTTCGCTACGGGGTCTACATGGCGGCGCTCGATCTCGAGGAGCTGCCGCGGCTCGACCGCGAGCTCGCGCTGTTCTCGCTCGAACAGCCGAATCTGTTTTCCTTTCGCACGAGCGACTTCGCGACCTCGACCTCGCCGAGCCGCGCGACCGCCTCGCTCGATCTGCCGGCGGAGCTCGCCGCCCTCCGCACGGCGAACGGCCTCCCCACGCCCCACACCACCCGGCTCGTCACGAACCTGCGCGCGTTCGGCTACGTGTTCAATCCGGTCAGCTTCTTCATCGACTATGACGCGACGGGCGCGATCATCTCGGTGATCGCCGAGGTCAACAACACGTACGGTGGCAGCCTGCGCTACGTGCTCGGCCCCCAGCATCGACTCGCCGGCAAACGCGTTGGCTTTCGTCACGTCCGCGAGCTGTTCGTCTCGCCGTTCTTGCACGGCGAGCAGACCTACGACTTCTTCTTCGACGTCCCGCTCGACGATGCCGAGCTCGCGGTCACGATGGATGTTCGCGATCCGACCGGGCATCGCACGTTCTACGCGCGCTTCGCAGGTGCGCGCGCGGCGCTCTCGGATCGCACGCTCGCGGGTGCCGCGCTGCGCTATCCCTTCATGACCGCTCGGGTCGTCGCGCTGATCCACTGGCAGGCAATCAAGCTCCGGTTCGCGGGCGTGCCGTACCTCCGGCCCGCAGCAGATCACCGCCCGATGCCCCACACACCTCGAGTTCCGAGCTAGGTTGGATCCAGGTGGCCGAGGTCGCACATCCCCTGATCGTTCCGCTGCCGCGGTTATTGCCGCCGGCGGGACAGTTGTTGCGGTGGACCGCGCTTCATCGCTTGCGCAGCACGTGGCGCGGCCCGCACCTCGAGCTCGTGCTTCCGTCGGGTGAGGTGTTCACGCTCGGCGCCGGCACCCAACCCGCGCGCGCCACGATCCACGACGATCGCTTGTTCTTGCGCATGCTGCTGCGCGGCGAGATGGGCGCCGGCGAATCGTTCGTCGCGGGAGAATGGGACAGCGAAGACCTCGTCGCGGTGACCCGCGCATTCGTCACCGGCACCGCCGCACGCGGCTTCGAATCGCCGCTCACCCGCCTCGCGCAACTGCCGTCACTCCTGCGCCATCGCCGCGCCGCGAACTCGAAGACCGGCAGCGAGCGCAACATCCACGCGCACTACGATCTCGGCAACGCCTTCTACGAGTTGTTCCTCGATCCCGAGGCGATGTCGTATTCGTGCGGCATCTTCTCGACCGGCGCGACGTCGCTCGCGGCCGCCCAACATGCGAAGCACGAGCGGCTGTGCACGTTACTCGAGCTCGCACCGAGCGACCATCTGCTCGAGATCGGCTGCGGCTGGGGCGGCATGGCGATTCACGCCGCGAAGACACGCGGCTGTCGCGTCACCGCGATCACCGTCTCGCGCGAGCAACACGAGCTCGCCGTCGCGCGGGTCGCCGCAGCCGGGCTCGCCGATCGCGTCTCGATCCAGTATCGCGACTACCGCGATCTCGAAGGTCAGTTCGGAAAGATCGTCTCGATCGAGATGCTCGAGGCGGTCGGCTTCGAATTCATGCCCGCCTACTTCGCGACGTGTGCGCGCGTGCTCGCGCCCGGCGGCACGATGGCGCTGCAGTCGATCACGATGCCCGATGATCGGTTCGACGCGTATCGCAAGCGCGTCGATTGGATGCAGACGTACATCTTCCCGGGCTCGTGCATTCCCTCGCTCGCGGCGATCCGCGGCGCGCTGCCACCGAGCCTGTCGATCACCCGCGCCGATGACATCGGTCCCGACTACGCACCCACGCTGCGCGCGTGGCGCGATGCGTTCCTCGCGAACCTACCCGCCGTCCACGCGCTCGGCTTCGACGAGCCGTTCGTGCGGACCTGGCTCCTGTACCTGGCGTTCAGCGAAGCGGCGTTTGCGGAACGCACGCTTGGCGATCACCAGATCGTGCTCAAGACTTCGCGGTGACGATCACGGTGGTCGTGATGCCACCGCGGGCCCAGAATTTGCCGTTCACCGTGATCTCGCGCGGCGAGATCGCCTGGACGATGTCATCGCAGATCTGGTTCGTGACGGCTTCGTGGAACGCACCTTCGTTGCGGTAGCTCCACAGGTAGAGCTTGAGGCTCTTGAGCTCGACACAGAGCTGGTTCGGCACGTAGTCGATGGTGATCGTGGCGAAGTCTGGCTGGCTCGTCATCGGGCACAAGCAGGTGAACTCTGGGCAATCGAAGACGATGTGGTAATCCCGCTCGCGCTTCGGGTTCGGGAAGGTGTCGAGCTGTTTGGACGGTTGCGTGGTCATGAAATGCCTTCTGAGCGCCTTCGCGCGGTGATTAGCACAGTAACGATCGCGAACCGCTGGCGCATCGCAACGACTTGACCTACAATCAAGTTGCAGCCGTTGCTGGCTGTTCGAGTACAGGCGCAGTGACCATTTCGATCACGCGAAATAACGGGCTCGAATCGGGCCGAAGTGCCCATTACGAAGGCTCAGTGCCGGGATCCGCTGCAATGTTGCTGGCGGGCCGAAGTGCTGGGCTCTGGCTATATGCCAGGGGAGGAAGAACGACATGAATAGTCACTGTACAAGCTCTCTGGAGGACAATTCATAACCTCCCGGTTCTCGTCGGCGCATCGCGCCCACGAGTAAGATGAGCAAACGGGCCCGGCTGACGGGCCCGTTCTATTTTTCGGTGCGCGTGGCCACGACAGCTACGTGGGCCACGCTCATTGCTGCCAAGCGGTGCCACAGAGCGACGCCTCGCCCCGCCGATGGCGAGACCCCACCGCGCGGGCCATGTCGGGCTCCGTGTAGTTGTCCGAGAGGAACTTCGCCCGATGCGACCTCCGCTCACAACAACGCTGTCGCCGCTTCCGCGGCCCACATCCCCGCCATTCGACGAGCGGGGAGCAATCAGAACGTGAAGATCTGATCCGGACGCTTCTCGGCAGGCTTCGGAGCCGCTTCCTGCTGCTTCTGCTTGATCACTGGCGGCGGCGGCTCGACGGCGAAGCGCGCCGCAGCAGACGTCATCGGCACGGCGTGGGCCGGAGTCGCCACCGACGCCGGAGCGGCCGGGCGAGGCTCGGACTTGATCGCGTTCGGCGCTTGCGGTGGAAGTGGCGCGGCCGACGGATGGGCAGTCGCTTGCGCCGGTGGGCGTGGCGCGACCGGCTGGCTCGGCATCATGGCGCGCGGAGCGGTCGGACGAACAACATCAGTCACCGTTACGGTCGGACGAGCATCGCCTTCGCCCAGGAAGTCGCCAACGCGGGTCTCGACGAACTGGCTCATCGACACGTTGTTCGCTTCGCAGAAAGCCTTGAGGCGCTCGTAGGTCGTACGGCTCACACTGATGCTGCGACGAGTCTGCTTCTTCGCCATAATAAATCCTTACGCTACAGGTAGTGGAGCGTCAAGGCGTACCTACTAGCCTTGGACTCCCGTTCACCCGCAGGAACCTACTCCTCCCCCCTGACAATCGAGGGATCAGAATCGCTAGTGAATCAGATCGTTTAACGATCTCAGCGAGTAAGCCACGCGGTCGGTCGCAGCTGCGCGACGAGCTCGGCTTCTGGCGAACCTGGCTGTGGGCTGACGTCGTAGTCCCACCGCACCAGCGGCGGCAGCGACAT
>JANXOP010000385.1 GCA_025357755.1 Kofleriaceae bacterium
CTTGCCGACCCAGGTCGCGCGGTTTCTCGCGAGCCACGAGCTCTACACGGCGAGCGATCACTCGAGCGAGAAACCCCCGCGCATCATCAAGCTCGTCCACGGCGCGGTGACCTACTACCGGATCATCGGGACGATCGGCGCGATGTTTCGTGCCCGACCATTCCTCGTCGGAGCCGAGGGCGAAGTCGTGATCGATCTTGCCGAGGTCGAGCGCTTCGATGCCACCGGCCAGCGCGAGTGGCGGCGCATGCTCAAGAGTCTCGCCGGCCAGGTACCCTCGATCACGCTGGTCGATGCCAACGATTCGTTCCTGGCGGGTGCTGCCGACAGCGTCGCGATCGCGAAGAACATCTCGATGTGGTCGGTGCTGGTCCCGTACAGCTGCCTCGATTGCGGCAGGTCGTCCTCGGAGAGCCAGCTCCTCCAGGGGTCGACCTGGCCCTATCGCTTCGCCGAGACCGTGTGCCCGACCTGCGGTGGCAACACGCGTTGCGTTCTCCCGGCTCACACGATGGCGCCACTCCAGGCGGGGAGCACCACCTCGGTGACCCCGCGCGCGAGCGCGAAGCTCATTCGCCAGCGGCAAGAAGTGCTGTCGCGTGCGAGGACCGATGCGGCGGTCGCACAAGCCGGTGATGGCGCGACCGCATCGCTCGCGACCGACGACACGATCCTCGGCAAGTACAAGATCGTGCGGCGGCTGTCCGAGGGCGGTATGGCCGAGGTCTTCCTCGCGAACCAGGTCGGCATCGGCGGGTTCGAGAAGCCGGTCGCGCTCAAGCGGATCCAGCGCCAGCTCCTCGAGACCCGGCACCTCGCGATCGACATGTTCCTCAACGAGGCCAAGATCGCGGGGCGCCTGATGCACCCGGCGATCGTCCAGGTCTTCGATGTCGGTGAGGTCGGCGGCGCCCTCTACCTCGCGATGGAGTACGTCGCCGGCAAGGATCTGCGCCAGTTGATCAAGCGGATGCGGACATCGAAGACGATGATGCCGCTCGGCGATGTTTGCTACATCGTCCGCGAGGTCGCGCAAGCACTGCACCACGCGTTCTGGTCGACGGACATGACGGGCAACCAGCTCTCGGTCGTCCATCGCGATGTCTCGCCGCACAACGTGATCCTCAGCTACGACGGCGCGGTCAAGCTGCTCGACTTCGGGGTCGCGATGTCGGCGGTCACCGAGTCGACGGAGACCATGATCGTCGGCAAGTGGCTCTACATGTCGCCGGAGCACACCTCCAAGCACCGGATCGGTCATCGCTCCGATCTGTTCTCGCTCGGGGTCGTGCTCTACCTCCTGTGCAGTGGAGCGATGCCGTTCGTCGGCGTCGATCCCAAGGAGATCGTGCGCAAGGTCCGCGCGGGTCAGTTCACGCCGCTCGCGCAGGTCGTTCCAGGTCTCCCGGTGCAGCTCACGCAGCTCGTCGATCGCATGCTCTCTCCGGATCCGGCGCATCGCCCCCAGACCGGTCGCGAGGTCGCGCTCACGCTCGACGAAGTCATGCGCTCCACGGGGATCGAGGGCTCGGCCACGAGCCTCGCGAGCTTTCTGACGAGCATGTATGGCGATACGAGGGATCCGACCGCGCCGCTCGAGATCCGCCGCCGCTCGTCGAACGAGCTCGAGGCCGTGAAGATGGGGATCGGTTCGGGTCTGACCGGTCCGAGCGGCTTCGACGAGCGCATCTCGGGCTCGTACTCGTTCCAGGGTAGCGGCTCGGGGTCTCTGCCGTTGCATCAGCGGATCACGGCGTCCCATCTGATCGACGCGTCGATGTCCCTGACCCGCCGAAGCGCCGAGTTCTCGGCGCCCCAGCCTATCGTGGTCAGGCGGGTCAGCCCGAAACACAAGACCGCGGCGATCCTGCTCGCGATCATCGCACTCGCGATCGCCGGCTTCTTTCTGATTCGCCCCAGCTGACTCAGCACGCGTGTGGTGATGTCGGTGTAGTAGACCAAGTGTGCGAGTGTCGGACTGCGTACGTGGTCGCTCCGAGGCCCGTCTTCCGAGGAGGATATGCTACGATGCGGTCGATGAGGAGTTGCTGGCTGACTGGCATGCTGCTGCTTTGTGCGTGCGGCAGCGGAAGCGACGAACCTTCGTGGGAGGTCGTCGCCAAGGACCAATCTTCGGCCCTGCTTTCGGTGTGGGCCTCGAGCCAATCGAACGTCTGGGTCGTAGGTGGAGATGCTCGCGACGGCAACGGCCCGATCGTCGAGCACTACGATGGCACCACCTGGACCAAGCTCGATACGACCCTGCGCAACGTCGACCTCTGGTGGGTCTACGGCTTCGCGAACGGGCCGGTGTTCATGAGCGGTTCGAACGGTACGATCCTGCGCTATCAGAATGGTCAGTTCGAGCCGCTCGTCACGCCTGGCAACCTGATCGTGTTCGGTATGTGGGGCGCCACGGCCGAGGACCTCTGGGCGGTTGGCGGGAACTTCGGTGGTGGTGGCTTCGCGTGGCGATTCGACGGAACCACGTGGACGAACGATACCGAGGTCCCAGCGGATATCACGAGCCAGGGCACGATCTGGAAGGTCGGCGGCCGGGCGGAAAACGACCTCTGGATGAGTGGCTCGACCGGGACGATGCTGCACTGGAACGGCACCGCGCTCGAGCGCACGGACGTGCCCGTGGATGCGCCGTTGCTCTCGGTCGCAGGCAACAGCGATCGCTTCGTCACGGTCGGTGGCCAGTTCGCGGGTGTGCTGTACGAGAACGATGGCAGCGGCTGGGCCTCGAAGATTCCGGTGGGCGGTCCGCTGCTCACCGGCGTCGCGGTCTCGAGCGATCACGCGTACGCGGTCGGCCAGTACGGCACCGTGCTCGCGCGGAGCTCGAGCGGCGCCTGGGACATCCAGCCGACCGATACGAGCGAGAACCTTCACGGCGCATTTATCGACCCCGATGGCGGCGTCTGGGCGGCGGGCGGCAAGTTCGACACGACCCCGATGACGGCAGGTGTGCTCCTTCACAAGGGCCCCGCACTGAAAGGTAGTTTCTGATGTTCAAGCGATTCCTGGTCGGCGCGATCGTGCTCGCAGGGTGCGGCACGGACAACGCGACCGATGCGTGCTCGGATATCTCGGGGACGGCGTGCACCTGGGCCGGCGTGAAGAACCAGCGCGGCTTCAACAACGACGGCATCGATCGACAGAAGAGCTGGCTCGCGTACCCGGCCGATCTCACGTGGGGCCCGGATGGTCACGCGTGGATCGTCGACTGGAATAACCATCGCATCCGTCGCGTCGAGGACGACAACACGCTCAAGACCTATATCGGGACCGGCTACGAGGGCGACGGTGCCGACGACCAGAGCGACCGCCTGCCGCTCGGCAACGCGGCCGGCGCGCTCGGCACCACGGTCGCGCTCAACCATCCGACCGATGTGAAGTTCGCGCCAGACGGAACGCTCGTGATGGCGTCCTGGCACAACAACAAGATCCGCACGATGGATCCGACCACCGGCATCGTGAAGGTCCTGGCTGGCGATAGCTACGGCTTCGCGGGCGATGGCGGTCCCGCGTACAACGCCGTGTTCAACGTTCCCAAGTCGCTCGCGATCGACGACGCGGGTCAGATCTACGTGATCGACCAGCGCAACGAACGGCTTCGCCTGATCGCGAACGACGCGGATCGCACGATCAACACGATCGCGGGCGATGGCACGTTCGGCTACGCCGGTGATGGTGGCGATGTGGCAGCCGCGCAGTTCGGCTTTCAAAAGGGCACCACCCCGATCCCCGATGGCGCGCTCGCGCTGCACGACGGTGCGCTCTACATCGCCGACGGCCTGAACAACCGGATTCGCAGGCTCGACCTCGCGACCCACCAGATCACTTGCATCGCGGGCGTCGGCACGGCCGGGCTCTCGGGCGATGGCGGCTCCGCGCTCGCGGCCGAGCTCAACAATCCACTCGATCTCGAGTTCGGTCCAGACGGTCGGCTCTACGTCGCCGACAGCGCCAACAATGTCATCCGCGCGATCGACCTGCAGACCGGCATCATCGATCGCGTCGCTGGCACCGGCGAGACCTGCTCGCTCAATTGCTTCGAGGCCAAGGAAGGCCTCCCCGCCGCGCAGGTCAAGCTAGCGCTGCCCTACGGCATCACCTTCGACCCCACCGGAAACCTCTACATCGCCGATACCAACAACAGCCGCATCGTGAGGATCGCGAAATGAAGACCGCATTGACGACGATGTTTGTCGGACTTGCGCTCGGTGCCTGTGGCACCTCGAGCAACGATACCTGTGACCCGACCGCTCCGAACACGATCTGTACGATCGCTGGACAGGGCACCTCGGGCTACGGCGGCGACAACGGGAACGCGCTGGACGCATACCTGTGGTGGCCGCAAGACACCGTCGTCGCACCGAGTGGCGACGTCTGGATCGAGGACTTCAACAACTACCTCGTCCGCGCGGTATCGCCGGACGGGATCATCAAGACCGTGATCGGGACGGGCCTGCTCGGCGATAGCCCGACCGCCGTACAGGGCGAGCAGTGCCCGGCGCTGCAAGCGGACTTCAATCACACGACGAGTCTCGTGTTCAGCGGCGACTACTTGTACATGTCGGCGTGGCACGGCAGCCGCGTGAAGCGCGTCAACTACGGCACGATGGAGCTCGAGAACTTCGCGGGCACTGGTGTTCGCACCTACTACTACGGCGACGATGGCCCGGCGCTCTCGGCCGCGCTCGACCTGCCGACCTCGGTGGCCGTCGACGCCGATGGCAACGTCGCGATCATGGATCAAGCGAACCAGGTGATCCGCCAGGTCGATACCACTGGCACCATCCATCGGATCGCCGGTAAGTGCGTCATCGAGCAAGCGGCGTGCGGCGCGGGCGAAGTGCCGACGCTCTGCCCGAACAGTGACAAGTACGTCTGCGGCAACCCCGACCAGTACTGCGGCAAGACCGGCAGCGTGTACGGCACCGCCGATTGCACGCTCGGCTATGGCGGTGACGGTGGTCCGGCGCTCGAGCTCCGCATGGGGCAGGAGTACGGCCAGATGGCGCGTCCCTCGGGCCGCATCGTCTACGATCACGAGGGCAACCTGATCTTCGCTGACAGCACCAACAACCGTATTCGCAAGATCAACAAGTCGGACGGCATCGTGAACACGATCGTCGGTAACGGCACCGGTGGGTACGCCGGCGATGGTGGCCCTGCGACCGCGGCCGAGATCAACTTTCCCGTCGACGTCGCGATCGGTCCCGACGACAGCCTCTACTTCGCGGACTTCAACAACAGCTGCATCCGCAAGGTCGATACGTCGGGCACGATCTCGACGGTCGCTGGTCAGTGTTCTGCGAATCCGAAGGACTGGGGCTTCGCTGGCGATGGTGGTCCACCGACCAAGGCCAAGCTCAACCAGCCCTCTGGCATCGACATCGTCGGGACCAAGCTCTACGTCAGCGACACGTATAACAACCGTGTTCGCATCGTGAACCTCTAGGTCTCCGATGCCTCGTAGTACCCACATTCGTGTGGCCCTGTTCGCGCTGGTGCTGCTCGAGGCTTGTAGCAGCGATGCGACGGCGCCGGCGGAGTTTCCCGCGGACTACGCGGCGACCTATACCGAGGTCCGCAATTGTCGGCTCAGTGTCGATCACGACATGGAGAACGTCCGCGTCCTCGCGTCGCCGTCCGCACTGGCGCCCTATATGAACCGCACCGATCCGTTTCCGCTCGGCGCGATCGTACTCAAGGAACAGTACGACCGGCTCGATACCTCGTGCAGCGGCACGATCCTCGATTACTCGGTGATGGTGCGGGTCGCCAAGGGCAACGGACCGGACTTGCAGGACTGGGATTGGCAGCACGTGTCCGCAGATCACTCGGTGATCTCCGAGGACATCGGACGCTGTACGCGGTGTCACAAGGACTGCGCGAATCAGGGCGTCGGCTACGCCGGCACCTGCGAACAGCCGTAGCTCGCCGTGGCTAACCGGGACTGACGACGAGGTACGCGAGGATCGCGACGAGCAACACCGCGACGATCACCGCGAGGCTCTTCACGGTCGAAACCGAAACGCCTCCGATCTTCGCGGTATCGGGATGGCCGGGGTTCGCGAACTGGCCGCTCTGGCGCGGGTACACTTGCTCGAACGAAGGGTTCGACGCGCGTGGCACCGGCGTCGGAAACGCGGGCGGCGCGTAGGTCGGCACGACAGGCGCGGACGCGATCACGGCGGGTAGCGAGCCGGTGACTGCGTAACCGAGCGGCGTGGGGGTAGCCAGAAGCGTTGCCGAGACCCGGTTGGTACCGGGAACCGGCGTCGGAATCTGGCCGGTGGTACGCGGCGCGCGTGACTCGATCGGCGTGCTCTCGTCGCGCTCCGCAGGAAACAGCATGCCGATGAAGTAGGCGATCGACGACGGCGAGCTCTGATATCCATACGTACGCGTGATCTCGCCAAGCGCGGCGACGACCTCGTTGCCGGTCTGGAGCCGGTCATCCGGGTTCGGCTGGAGCATCCGGGTGACCAAGTCGGCGAGCTCGTTTGGCAGATCCGGCGTGATGGTCTGGGGCAGCGGAAACGTCCCCGCGCGAATCTTGCGGATGATCTCGCGCGGATCGGCGCCCGAGAATGGCATCGAACCGGTGCAGAGCAGATAGAGCACGATGCCGAGCGAGAACAGATCGGAGCGGTGATCGACGTTCTGGTTCGTCGTGTGCTCCGGCGACATGTACATCGACTTGCCGACGACCATGGTCTCGCTCTGCTCGGTGACCGCGGACATCGCGACGCCGAAATCGAGGAGCTTGACGGTGCCGTCGAAGCTGATGATGACGTTGTGGGGCGAAACATCGCGATGGACGACGGAGAGCCTGTTACCCGCCATGTCGGCAGACCAGTACGCATGATGGAGCGCCTGGGCGACCTCGCGGACGATGCCGCAGACATCGCCGAGCGGCATCCGGATCCGCTGGTTGCGGAGCTCCTTGATGATCTCGCGAAGATCCTTGCCGCGGACGTACTCCATCGCGAGGTAGAGCGCGCCGTTGACCTCACCGACATCGAGCACCTGGACGATGTTCGGGTGCATCAGGCGGCCTGCGATCTTGGCCTCGTTGAGGAACATGTCGATCGCGAGGTGGCGAGTCTCGAGCAACTGGCGCTGGATCCGCTTGAGCGCGACCGGCTTCTCGAACCCGCCGATCCCGACCTGCTTCGCGAGGAAGACCTCGGCCATGCCGCCCTCGGACAGCCGGCGAACGATCTTGTACTTGCCGAGGATCGTGTCGTCGGCGGCGAGGAGCGCGCTCGCACCATCGCCGGCCTGCGCAACATTCGCATCGGTGAGAGCGCGTGAGAGAATCTCTTCGCGCTGCTTGATCACCTTGACGCTCGCAGGCGGTGGCGAATTGCTCGCCTTCTGAACCGGCGCGAGGCGCTCGCTATCGAGGACGCTTTGGGTGACGCCGCCGCACGTCGAGCAGACGTGCTCCTGGAAGTGGAACGGCCAGCTTGCCCCATCGAGGACATAACTCTGAGCGGACACGCGACCACAGTCGTTGCAGCTGTACGGGACGCGGACCGACCACACCGCGACGTTGCGCGCGATCGAGATGCTGTCACCCGCGACCGCGAGGAACGAATCATCGATGTCGACGATCGTGACCGAAGGGACCTGGGTCGCGAGCGTCTTGAGCAGCCGGCGCCACTCGCCCTGGCCGAGCTGATCGAAGCGATCGACCTCGGCGAGATCGATGACGACCTCACCCTCCGCGCCGACGAGGAGCGGGCGCGCGCGAAACATCGAGCCGACGCTGCCGATGATCCGGAAGTAGGTGACCATACCGTGGACCAGCTTGATGATCCGGGGCGGTTTCTCGTTGCCGACATCGACCGCGGTGTACAGGTTCTGCGAGGCGAGCAGCTGGGCCGTGGTCGTCGGCAAGCTCGAGGCCGCGTACTTGGTGACGAACGAAAAATAGCTCTCGGGCGTCTCGTCGAACTCGAGCCGACCACCGCACCGCGCGCACTCTTTCTCGGGCGTGCCTCCCTTGGCGAGGGCGGCTCGATCCGCGAGGACATCGATGGTCTCGCCCGACTCGACACCACAGGAAGGGCAGGTGTAGGGCGCGACGACCGTCAGCACGTGCGCGGCGCCGCCGAAGTTGAGCACCATGTTCAGCTGATCGACGAAGAAGGTCGGGCAGCCAAGCAAGTAGAGCTCGGTGATGGTTCGCGGAAGCGCGTCCATCCCCTTGAGCCACTGGCGTACCCCGAACGAGGTCATCCGGGTCATCCCCGAGACGTTCAACACCACGCTTCGGGTGGCATCGCCGAAGTTGCCGAACCCGCGGAAGTGTTCGTCGACGAGACCGACGACGTTGACGAGTGCAACTTCGCCAAACGGCTGGACGTCGACGCCAGCCTTGGCGCGAGCGGGTTGCGGGTTCGATACTTCTCTGGCCATCGGTCGGCGCTGCTCCTCAGTCCCCACTGCGAGCGACGCGAAACCTAATATAGCACCAAGTCTCGAGATCAGGATCGCGCTGGTCTTCCGAGATTGACTCGCTTCCGCTCGAATGGTGAGCTGTCGAAATTGACTCGTGCCGGTGACGACAACGACGGGGTGATCAGCGACGAAGACGTCGAAGTTCTGCCCACGCCTCGCCCGGCCTCGCGCTCGGTCCCACCGCCGATTCCGCGACCTGGCGTTGTCCGTCCCGGACCCACGCTGACACCGGACGCCCCACAGCCCTCGTTCGACGTACCTACAGACCTTCGAGCCCAAGCGAGTGAGCTGATCGCCCAGCTCGCGACCACGCCCGACCCCGCGGTCGCGGCCACGCTAGCGCTCGAGGCAGGTGAGATCTTCGGGCGCCTGGGCGATCGCGTGGAGGCCAGGGCGCAGTATCGCCGCGCGATCCAGCTCGATCCGACCATCGGCGGATGGGCATTGCGACGCGATCTGTATCGCGATCGCGACTGGGGCGAGCTCGCGGCCCTCGTCGACAGCGAGCTTGCCCTCGGCGCGGATCCGGACCGCCTCCGCGAGGCGGCGTTCGTTGCCGGGTTGCGACCCGATGTCCGCGAGTGGCAACAGCGGCTCGTCACGTTGCTCGAGCACGCACCCGAGGATCTGAACGCGCGCTTCGATCGCGAGCGCATCGCGCGGGTGCAACGCGATAGCTCCGGTCTCGTCGAGCAGTGGCTGGCGCTCGCAACGCTGGTCAGCCCCGTCGAGCGCCGCATCGGATATCTCCTCGCCATCGTCCACGAGCGGGGTGGTGGTCCCGGCGAGCTGGCCCGCGCCGCGGCGCTTGCCGCTGATCACCCCGTCTTGCGAGCACACGTGGCGCGTGTTCGCGTCGCGTACGCGGTCGTGCCGGTCGAGCTCGCGGCCGCGCTGGCCGCGCTCGTCGAGGTGCTACCGGATGGCCCGGAGCGCGTCGCGGTGCAGCTCCGCCACACGCGTCTCGTCCGCACGGAGTCGCCCGCGCGTGCCTGGCATCTTGCACCTGCGGGGTTCCCGCGCGCGGAGCGGCTCGAGCTCGCTGCCGCGCTCGAGGCCGAGGGCTTAGCGCTGCTCGTGCGCGAGTGGCAGAGCGGCGAGGCACCGGCAGTGGTCGCCGAGCAGATTGCTCGCTGGGCCGCCGACAGCTATGGCGAGGCCTCGCGCCCGTACCTGCGCACGTTGCTCGCGACGCTGCAGCGCTCGTCGCCAGGGCTCGTCCACTTCACGTCTGTCGTCGAGGTCGAGGCGCTCGCGATGGGGCCGCGCGCGCGTGCGTGGCTCGATCTCGCCGGCGCGTACGAAGCAGCCGCGACCGCGATCGAGCGTGGCGACTGGCTCGGTCCTGCGATGCCGCACCTCGAGGTCGAGGCTGCGGTCGCGCTGTACATCCAGGCAGCATATCTGCACGCGGTGTTCGTGCGGACCGAGAGCTCGCTCGTCCGCGCGGACCACGCGGTCCGTCGTGCGCTCGAGCTCGCGCCCACGAGCGCGGCGGTCCGCGAGGTCGCGATCGATGTCGCCGAAGTGGCAGGCAAGATCGAAGACGCGATCGCGCTCGTGCGAGCCCAGGTTCCGGCCGAGGACCGCGGCACGATCGAGCGCGCCCTGCGGATCGCGACGACCTACGCGCGCGACGAGCTCGCGCTCGTACTCCAGCGCGTACTGCTCGCGGCACGCCCCGAGGACCTCGGGCTGGCATGGCGCCTCGAGTCTGACCTGCGCTTCACGTCGCACCACGACGAGCACGCCGCGCTCCTCGTCCGGCTCGTCGCGAGCGACGCAGATCCTTTGCACCGCGGCGATGCCCTGGTGCCAGCAGCGCGGCTCGCTGCACGCAAAGGCGACTTCGCGACCGCGGTACAGCTGTATCGCGAGCTTCGCACGGGCGCACGCGACCTCGATTCGATCATTTTGCAGCGCGCGGATCGAGAGGCCGCCGCGATCCACGAGCTGGCCCTCGACCAGCCAACCGAGGCGCTGGCGATCTATCGCGAATGGCACCTGCGGTCGCCGACCGATCTTGCCGCGCTCACCGGCATGGCGCGGACCGCAGAGCGGATCGGCGAGGTCGCGCACGCCGCGGAAGCGCGCGCCAAGCTCGTCGCACTCACGCCGACGAGCGAGGCGGCGTGGTTGCTGGCGCGGAGCCTGGTCGCCGGTGGCGACGACGTCGGAGCGGTCCGTGCGTACCGCGAGCTCGCGACGGTGGACGAGCCGATCATCGCCAGGACCGCGGCGCTCGCGCTGCTCGAGCACGCGTTGGTGACGCGCGAGCGACGAGCGCTCGGAGACGCACTCGAGCGGGTAGCTGCGCAGACGCTGGATCCCCAGCTCGGTGCACTCCTGTTCGAGCGAGCCGGCTGGCTGGAGCTTTCGGAGCACGGCGAAGCGGAGCGTGCGGCGCGCGCCTTCGCGGGTGCGCTCGAGCGTGATCCTGCGCATCCGGGCGCGGTGTGGGGCCAGCTGCTCGCTGCATCGCGCAGCGGCGATCGAGCTGCAGTCGGCCGCGCGTTTGCCGAGCTCGCGACGCAGCTCGCTAGCGAGCAGGGTGCGGCGGCGCTCTGGCTGCGTGCGGCCCAGATCGCGGCCGCCGAGGGCAACGCGCATCTCGCGCGCGAGCGCCGCCTCGCCGCGCTCGCGATCGCTCCCGACGATGTCGCGGTGCTCGTCACGATCGCGGACGGCGAACCACCGATCATGGATGCCGCGGATCCGTTCGCCGAAAACGATGCGATGCGCGTGCACGCGCAATTGCTCGTCGAGCGGATCTCGCTCGCGGACGCTGCGGCGACGAGCGACTGGCGGCTCGAAGCCGCGCTCGCGTTCGAGCTCGCCGATCAGCCGAAGGAAGCGTGTGCCGTTCTCGCCGAGATGCTCGACGAGGATCCGCTCGAGTGGCGGGCGCTCACGGCGGTGCGACGGATCGCCCGCCACGCGAAGCACGACCCGACGCTGGCGGCGGCGAGCTTCGTGCTCGCGAACGCGAGTCGCGATCGCACGAACCGGCTCGAGCTGCTGCGCGGTGCGGCGGAGGTCTATGACCGGATCGGAATCGCGAGCTCCGAGCCTTTCGCACTGGCCACCTATCGCCAGATCGTCGAGCTCGATCCGAGCGTGGCCGAGCGCGCGCGTTACCTCGAGCTCGTCCGGAAGAGCGGCGATCTCGCGGGTCTCGTGCGAGCGCTTACCGAAGACCTCGCGTGGTCTACGACGACATCGTCCGACGAGCACCTCGACGACCGTGTCGTCGAGCGCGCCGAGGCGCTCGTGAAGCTCGGACTCACCGAGGCCGCGATCGCCGATCTCGATGCGGTGCTCGAGCACGCGCCGAAGGTCGGGGCCGCGCTGCATCTGCGCGCCGGGCTCGCCCTCGAGCTCGGCGAGCTCGATCGCGCGATCGTGCTCTGGTGGCGCTACCTCGCACTCGACGACGCACCGGCACGGGTCGCGGTCGAGGCGCTGCTCGCCGAGCACTCCGGTCGCGCCGATTCGCTCGCCGAGGATACGCACGATGCGTTCGATCCCGAGGTGACTCGTTCGGATGTCCTCGCGACCGAGATCGCGCTCGAGACCGAGCCGCCGCCTCCGCGTGCGCCGGCGCGCAAGACCGCGTCGATCATCCGGCGACCGAACATCGAGACCGAGCCCGTGCCGACCGTCGATATCGCCGAGACGACCGCGCGCATCGATCTCTCGACGTTGATCGAGCAGGAGCAGCGCGAGGCGCGCAACGACGAGGACTACGAGCTCGAGATCACCGGCAGCGCGATCGCACGCGCGGTCGGGTCCGGTCGCCCGGCGCCGCGCCACGCACGCGAGATGCCGGCGGAGGGCTCGATCAACTCTGCGATCGAAGCCGCGCAAGCGCCACCCTCGGTGTTGCGGATCCCGGAGCTCCGGCTCGAGCAGCTCC
>JANXOP010000390.1 GCA_025357755.1 Kofleriaceae bacterium
GTCACGCATGCGGAGGTCAACGAGAGCGTCGAGGTGAAGAAGCTCATCCCGGCGCTCGCCACGCTCGCCGGTTGGATCGGCGACGGTCAGGTCCGCAACCGCGGCACGATCGGCGGCTCGGTCGCGCACGCCGATCCGGCGGCCGACTATCCCGCCGCGTTGGTCGCGCTCGGCGCCACGATCGCGACCGATCGCCGCAAGATCGCGGCCGACGATTTCTTCACGGGCCTGTTCGAGACCAAGCTCGAGCGCGACGAGATCGTGACCGCAGTGCACTTCCCGAAACCGAAGCGCGCCGCCTACGAGAAGTTCGCGCATCGCGCCTCCAAGTTCGCGCTCGTCGGTGTGATGGTCGCCGAGACCGCACAAGGCATTCGGGTCGCGGTCACCGGGGCGGCGCCTTCGGTGTTTCGCGTGCCCGCGATGGAAGCGGCGCTCGCGAAGCAATTCGCGGCCGACGCACTCACCGGCATCACCGTGCCCCCGGATGACTTGCTCTCCGATCTCGAGGCGAGTGCGGAGTATCGCGCGCACCTCGTGGGCGTGATCGCCAAGCGCGCAGTACAATCCGCCCTGGCATGATCGCTAGCGTCGACGATCTCACCGCGCAGCTCGCCGCGCAGCACTACCTCGCCGATCCCAAGCTCGCGACGACGCTGTACCTCGCGCTCGTCCTGGGCAAGCCGGTTTTACTCGAGGGCGAAGCTGGTGTCGGCAAGACCGAGGTCGCGAAGGCACTCGCTGCCGCGCTCGGTCGCAAGCTGATCCGGTTGCAGTGCTACGAAGGCCTCGATACGGCCTCGGCGCTCTACGACTGGGACTTCGCCAAGCAGATGCTAGAGGTCCGCCTCGCCGAAGCCGGAGATCGCGAAACCGTCGCGAAGTCGCTCTACACGGAAGCGTTCCTGTTGCGACGGCCGCTGCTCCAGGCGCTCGCACCGGATCCCGCGGGTCCGCCGATCCTCTTGATCGACGAGCTCGATCGCACCGACGAGCCGTTCGAGGCCTTCCTGCTCGAGCTGCTCTCGGACTTCCAGGTCACGATCCCCGAGCTCGGGACCGTCAAGGCGGAGATCCCCCCGATCGTGATCTGCACGTCGAACCGCACGCGCGAGATCCACGATGCGATCAAGCGGCGCTGCCTCTACCACTGGATCGATTATCCGAGCGCGGCGCGCGAGCTCGAGATCCTCAAGGCACGCGCACCCGAAGTGCCGGCACTCTTGCAGAAGCAGATCGTCGCGTTCGTCCAGCTGCTCCGCACGAGCGACCTGTTCAAGCTGCCCGGCGTCGCCGAAACGCTCGATTGGGGTCACGCGCTCGTCGCGCTCGGCGAGATCGAGCTCTCCCCCCAAGCCGTCGAGGCGACGCTCGGTGTGCTGCTGAAGTATCAAGACGACCTCGCGCGGATCTCGGGCCCGACCGCGCAAGCGATGACGAGCGCGGCGCGTGACGCTCGAGGCTAACGTCGTACATTTCGTGCGCCTGTTGCGGCGCGCGGGCCTCGCGGTCGGTCCCGGCGATGTGATCGACGCCGAGCGCGCGGTCGCCGCGGTCGACATGGTGCGGCGCGATCAGTTCTACGCCGCGCTCCACGCGGTCCTCGTGAAGAACCGCGTCGATCACGATCTCTTCGACGAGGCCTTCCGCCTGTTCTGGCGCGACCCGATGGGCGCCGAGAGTGCGATGGCACTGCTCCTCCCACAGATGAAGACGCCGACCGCCAAGTCCGTCTCGCGCCGGCTGAGCGAAGCCTGGAAGCCGCCACAGCAGCGGCCGCCAGAAACGCCCCCGCCGCCGGAACCCCAGGTCGACACCTTCCTCGCCTATTCCGCCGACGAGGTCCTGAAAAAGCGCGACTTCGATCAGATGAGTGCCGACGAGCTCGCGAAGGCGCGCCGGATCGTCCGCTCTCTCGATGCCAAGGTCCGCTTGATCCCGACCCGCCGTACGCGCGCCGCCGACCACGGCCACCACCTCGATCCAGCGCGCACCGTCCGTGATGCCCTCCGTCGCGGAGGCGAGATCCAGAAGCTGCGCTGGCAACGCCGCCTCGAGCGCCCACCCACCGTCGTCGCGCTCTGCGACATCTCCGGCTCGATGGGGCGCTACTCCGAGATGCTGCTGCGCTTTCTCCACACCCTGCTCGCCCATCGCCGCCGCGGCCACGTCTTCACCTTCGCCACCCACCTCACGAACATCACCCGGTCCCTCCAAGATCGCGACGTCGACAAGGCCCTGAATGAGGTCGGCAACGAAGTCACCGACTGGGCCTCCGGCACCCGCCTCGGCCTCTGCCTGCGCGAGTTCAACCAGCACTGGTCGCGCCGCGTGCTCGCTCAAGGCGCGATCGTCCTCCTCGTGACCGATGGCCTCGACCGCGACGACGCCGAAGCCCTGCGCACCGAGGCCGCGCGCCTCGGCCGGTCGTGCAAGCGCCTCATCTGGTTGAACCCCCTCCTTCGCTACGCCGGCTTCGAGCCCAAGGCCCAGGGCGTCCAAGCTCTGCTGCCCGCGATCGACGAGCATCGCCCCATTCACGACCTCGCCTCGCTCGAAGCCCTGGCGAAGGTCCTCGCGGGCACCTGAAACGGGCACCTGAAACGGGGACGGCACCTGAAACGGGCACCTGAAACGGGGACGGTAACTCGTTGGTCACTTTGCGCTTCGCAACCGCCCGAATCTACAGCGCCGATGAGGGACGGTAACTCGCATCTCGAAGATCGTGCGAAGCAAGTGTCCGGACTTCGGACAGAGAGGACTCGGAGGCGACGAACGAGTTACCGTCCCTGGCCGCTCGTGTAGTTTCGGTTGGTTACGAAGCGCAAAGTGACTAACGAGTTACCGTCCCTACTTCAGGGCACTACTTCAGGGCACTACTTCAGGGCAGCAACGAGCGCTCGAAACGGCAGACACGCACAGACACGCCGCGACTTGAACGCGCGCACACCGGCGAAGGCTTCGAGCTCGCCGAGCCCCGGCGGGATCGCGACCTCGGGCGCGGTGTGGACGAACTGCTCGACGGTCTGCGCTAGCGTGCGCGCTTCTTCGATCGTGGTACCGATCGTGCGATCGGTGAGCATGGAGGAGGCCGCACGCGAGAGGGCGCAGCCGCGACCTTCGAATGCGGCGTCGACGATCGTGCCGTCGACGATCTGCAGGCGCATCGTGACCTGGTCGCCGCAGAGAGGGTTGTCGATCGTGGCTTGGTGGGTAGCGGTCGGGAGCGGGCCGTGGTGATGAGGATCGCGATCGTGGGCGACGATCGTCGCGTGATAGAGCGCGCGCGGGTCGGTCACGGGAAGACCTCGCGGATCTTCACGAGGGCGTGAGCGAATTGGGCTACGTCGTCGTCGTCGGTGTAGCAACCGACCGAGACGCGACTCGAGGCGAGCGCGGAGAAGCGGCGATGGAGCGGGGCTGCGCAGTGGTGGCCGCTGCGCAGCGCGACACCTTCACCGTCGGCGAGCGTGGCGATATCGTGCGGATGCACGCGCGGGAGCTCGAACGCGACGACCGCGAGCTCGGGCTCGCCGAGGATCCGGCCACCGGCGGCATGGACCGCGGCGACGAGGCCGGCGTGAGCACGTGCTTCGTCGGCGCGCGGATCGAAGGTGCGCGTGAATTGGATCGCGGCGCCGAGGCCGGCGATGCCGAGCACGTTCGGAGTGCCGGCTTCGAAGCGGGTCGGGACTTCGCGGTAGGTCGAGGTGAGATCACCGACGGTGGCGATCATGCCGCCGCCACCCTGCCACGGCGGCATCGCCTCGAGGATCGAGGTGCGCCCCCACAGGATGCCCGTACCGGTCGGGCCGTAGAGCTTGTGCGCGGAGAAGGCGTAGAAATCGCAGCCGAGCGCGGCGACATCGATCGGGAGATGCGCGACGGCTTGCGCGCCGTCGACCACGAGCACGGCACCGACCGCGTGCGCACGGCGCGCGAGCTCGGCGATGGGAGCGATCGTGCCGGTGACGTTCGAGACGTGCGTGATCGCGACGAGCTTTGCGCGGTCGAACGAGATCCGATCGAGATCGAGATGCCCGGTGTCGTCGATCGGTGCGATGCGGAGCTCGGCGCCTTTCTCGGCGCAGATCATCTGCCACGGCACGAGGTTCGAGTGGTGCTCGAGCTCGGTCACGATCACGACATCGTTTCGCGCAAGGTTTGCACGCGCCCAGGTCTGGGCGACGAGGTTGAGGGAGGCGGTGGTGCCACTCGTGAAGATGACCTCGTCGGGAGCGCCGCCGAGGAACCGAGCGACCTCGCGCCGCGTGGTGTCGACGACCTCGGTGGCTGCCTCGGCGAGGGCATGCACGCTGCGGGAGGGGCTGCCGGCATCGTGGGTCGAGACCCGGGTGATCGCGTCGATGACGAACTGGGGCCGCAGGGCGGTGGCCGCACTGTCCAGGTAGGCGAGCCGATGGCCGTGAACCCGCGTAGTCAGGGCAGGAAACTCTCGACGGCGCGCTGCGAGATCCAACACCAAGCGCTAGGCTAGTAGCACGAATGGGCCATGACATCGACAGCGTGCTCGCGCAGGCCTCGGCCTGGAAACGCGCCGGCTTGGGCGTCGCCTTGGCGACGGTGGTCCGTACGTGGGGAAGCTCGCCGCGACCGGCGGGCTCGAAGCTCGCGGTCAACGACAAGGGCGAGTTCATCGGCTCGGTTTCGGGCGGTTGCATCGAAGCGGCCGTGATCGCCGAAGCGCTCGAAGTGATGCGCGGTGAACCACCGCGCGTGATCGACTACGGCATCAGCGACGAGACCGCCTGGGAAGTCGGACTCGCGTGTGGCGGCAAGGTCGAGATCCTGATCGAGGAGCTCGCCACGTGAAGCTCGCGTTGCTCGAAGAGCTCACCGCCGCGCGCGCGGCCAAGCAACCGGTCGCGCTCGTGACGTGGCTGGATGGTCGCGATCAACGCATCGTGACGAAGGCGACCGCGCCCGCGGGCATCGCCGACGTGGTCGGTGATGTCCTGCGGCTCGACCAAGCGCAGGTCGTCGAGATCGAAGGCGGCGTGCTCGTCGAGCCGCACAATCCGCCACCGCGGTTGGTGATCATCGGCGCGGTCCATGTTGCCGAAGCGCTCGCCAAGCTCGGCTCGCTCGCGGGCTTCGCGGTGACGATCATCGACCCGCGCCGATCGTGGGCTACCCCCGAGCGGTTTCCGGATCAGCACCTCGTGCTCGAATGGCCCGATGTCGGGGTCGAGCAGCTCGCGCTCGATACGCGCTCGGCGGTCGTGACGCTCACGCACGATCCGAAGCTCGACGATCCCGCGATCATCGCGGCGCTGAAGACACCCGCGTTCTACATCGGGTGCCTGGGTTCGAAGAAGACCCACGCCTCGCGGCTCGAGCGGCTCGCGGCGCATGCCGGCCTCGACCGGCTGCACGGCCCGGTCGGGCTGAAGATCGGCGCTCGCGCGCCCGCCGAGATCGCGATCTCGATCTTCGCGGAGATCATCGCGGTCCTCCGCGGGGCGAGCACGTGAAGTTCGGCGGGCTCCCTCCGAGCGAGGCACTCGGCGCGATCAACGTGCACACGCTGCGCGCGGGCGAGCGCGTGATCAAGAAGGGCCGCGTGCTCACCGCCGATGATCTTGCCGCACTCGGGAACGCCGGCATCACGAACGTGGTGTGCGCGCAGGTCGAGCTCGGCGAGCTTGCCGAGGACGTCGCGGCGGCACGCCTCGCCACCGCGCTCGCCGGCGAGCACATCACGCTCGACGAAGCGCACACCGGTCGAGCGAACCTGCGTGCCGCCGCTGCCGGCGTGTTCGTTGTCGATCGCGATGCGATCGGCCGAGTCAACGTCATCGATGAAGCGATCACGGTCGCGACCGTGCCGGCCGATTCGCCGGTGCGCGCGGGCGATATCGTCGCGACGGTGAAGATCATCCCGTTCGGTGTCGCCGCATCGTCGATCGAGGCCGCATGCGAGGCCGCCTCGATCTTCTCGATCGCGCCGTTCGAGATGAAGCGCGCGGGCCTCGTGCTCACGCGGTTCTCCGCGACCCACGAGAGCGTGCTCGACCGCGCCGCCGAGACCCAGCGCACCCGGCTCGAACGGATCGGCTCGAGCCTCGCGCGCGAGCTCCGCGTACCGCACGACACCGGCGCGGTCGCCGCCGCGATCCGCGAGCTCGCGGCCGCCGGACTCGATCCGATCCTCGCGATGGGTGCGTCCGCGATCGTCGATCGCCGCGACGTGATTCCCGCTGCGCTCGAGAAGGCCGGTGGCGCGATCGTGCGCTACGGCATGCCGGTCGATCCGGGTAACCTCTTGCTGCTCGGTACGCTCGGCGCGTCGACGGTGATAGGCCTTCCCGGCTGCGCGCGCTCGCTCGAGCGTTCGGGCTTCGATTGGGTGCTCGAGCGCGAGTGCGCGAACCTGCCGATCACCGCCGCGGCGGTCGGCGCGCTCGGCGTCGGAGGCCTGATCATCGATGGCCCGCGCCCGTTCCCGATCACCCCAACCAAAGCCCGCGTCGCGAGTGCGGTCGCCGCCGTGGTCCTCGCTGCCGGTCATAGCTCGCGCATGGGTGCGAACAAGCTGCTCGTCGAGCTCGAGGGCGAGCCTCTCTTGCGCCACGCGGTGAAGGCCGCGCTCGCCTCGCGCGCGACCGAAGTCGTCGTGGTGACGGGCAACGACCAGGAGCGCGTGCACGCCGCGCTCGCAGGTCTGACCGTTCGGTTCGTTCACAACCCCGACTACGCGACCGGCATGGCGAGCTCGCTACGCATGGGGGTTGCCGCTACTGCGAACGCGCGAGCCGCGATGATCTGTCTCGGTGACATGCCGCGGATCACGGCGACGCATCTCGACGCGCTGATCGGTGCGTTCACTTCGGCCGATGATGATCGCGCGATCATCGTACCGACCTTCGAGCGCAAGCGGGGCAACCCGGTGGTCTGGGGTTGCGTCCACTTCCACGCGATCACCGAGCTCGTGGGCGATGTCGGCGCGCGCGCGGTGATCGAGCGTAACCTCGCGGATGTCCGCATGGTGCCGCTCGACGATGCCGCGATCCTCGTCGATGTCGATACACCCGAGGCACTCGCAGCCGTGCGCGCTACCGTGCCTTGAGCCTCACACGAGAACGAGACCGCATGCAGCGGGCTCTCGGTGAAACAGAACCTACGGTCAGGCTTTTTCGCGCGAAGCGAGCATCGCGCCACCTGCACCGATGATCGCGAGCACGATCCCGATGAGTGCCATCGGGCGTGGCGCCGCACCGTCCATCGGGCCGGTCTGGATGTACGGATACAAGATCGCCGAGAGCGCGGTCGCGCCGACCGTCACCACCGCGAGCGTCTTGACCGAGGACTTCTTCGCGAACGCGGCGATCAACAACGCGAGCGCTGCGAGCCCACCGATCGCGCCCACCGCGGCCGCGCCATTGAGGCGACCCGCCGAAGGAATGCCGCCGGCCTTGTCCTCGATCGCTGACTTCTGCGCGTCGCTCATCCCTTTCATCATCTCGGAGACCTGGGCGAGGTCACCGGCCAACTTGTGGGCCTTGCGGGCGCCCATCAACCCGACGAACGCGGTGCTGAGGAGCAGGAGGACAGCGAGGACGTATCCGAGGATCTTCATGGCTGGTCCCATGAGCACCCTCCGTGCCGTCGCTAGGTGCTTGAAACCAAATAGCTCGGCTGGGTCCAGTCAAACCCGGATCCGTACCCGGCCCGGCCAGGGCGGACCCAGGTCTGACTATTCGAAATCGTCGAGCCAGAGCTCGTAGGCGCCCCGCTCGTCCTTGTCGCGGCAGCCAGCGCTTCGCGTGCGCTCGCGAAATCGACCCAGCCTGCAACGGGGTCGGCGGAGAGCTCGAGGTCGACGCGCTTCGAACGGTCTCGGCGCCGCCCTCGCGCACCACGATCAGCGCGGGACGGTGATTGCCGGTCGCGTACGGCTCGAACTAATCGTCGACCCAGTTGAACTGCTCGAGCCGCGGCGAATGAACCGCGGCGCGAGCGGCGTCGGCATCCTCGCGGTGGCGAAGCAAGAGGTCGCGGAAGACATCGGCGGAGGTCACGCGCGCAGCTACGCCCTCGACGCACGAGTGGCAGTACAATGCGCGCGATGGTCCGTTTCGTCCCGCCTTCGATCGAACGCGTACCGCGCCCGGGCGGCGGGTTCATCTTGCGATCGCTCGCCGATGCGCCACCGTACGCGCGCTGTCTCGGCGATGCGCTGGTTCACTGGGCGCATCACGCGCCCGAGCGCACGCTGTATGCGGAGCGCGAGGGCAGCGGCTGGCGACGGGTCTCGTATCGCGCAGCACTCGTCGCGGTGCGTGGGCTCGGCCAGGCGCTGCTCGATCTCGGGCTGTCGGCGGCCAGGCCGCTGATGGTGCTCTCGGGCAACTCGATCGATCATGCCTTGCTCGCGCTCGCGGCGATGCACGTCGGCGTGCCGGTCGCGCCGATCTCGCCGGCGTACTCGTTGATGTCGAGCGACCACGCGAAGCTGCGCACGCTCGCGAACATCGTGCAGCCCGGTGCGCTGTACGTGGCGGACCGCGGCTTGTTCGGTCGTGCGCTCGCGGCGCTCGCGCCGACGGTCCCGGTGCTCGAACCGGCGAGCGTCGCCGACCTCGGCGCGACCGTGCCGACCACCGTCGACGCTGCCTTCGCGAAGGTCGACGGTGACACGATCGCGAAGCTCCTGTTCACCTCCGGATCGACGGGCACGCCCAAGGCCGTGATCAACACCCAGCGCATGCTCTGCGCAAATCAAGCCGCGCTCGCCGCGGGCTGGAGCTTCCTCGCCGACAGGCCTCCCGTGATCGTCGATTGGTTACCGTGGTCGCACACGTTCGGCGCGAACCACAATGCGAACTTGATCCTCACGCACGGCGGTACGCTGTACATCGATGGCGGCAAGCCCGCACCCGGTTCGTTCGACCAGACCGTGCGCAATCTGCGCGAGATTCCTTCGACGATCTACTTCAACGTGCCGCGCGGCTTCGACATGCTGGTAGCTCAGCTCGAGAGCGATGCCGAGCTCCGCGAGGTGTTCTTTCGCGACCTCGGCGTGATCTTCTACGCGGCCGCGGCGCTCTCGCCCGCGACGTGGCAGCGGCTCGCGACCGTCGCGCGCGGCAAGCCGATCGCGATGACCTCGGCGTGGGGCTCGACCGAGACCTCACCGCTCGTCACCCACGTCCACTATCACATCGACCGGGCGGGCGTCATCGGCGTGCCGATTCCCGGCACCGAGCTCGCGCTCGTACCTGTCGGCGACAAGCTCGAGATGCGGGTCAAGGGACCGAGTGTCGCGCCCGGATATCTACGAGCGGATCGATCGATCGAACCGCTACCGCTCGACGAGCTCGGGTTCTACCCGATGGGCGATGCGGGCCGGATGGTCGACGAAGCGGCGCCGAACGCGGGCGTCGTCTTCGAGGGAAGAACCGCGGAGAACTTCAAGCTCGCGAGTGGCACGTGGGTCCACGTCGGCGAAGTTCGGCTCGCACTTGTCGCGGCGTGCTCACCGCTCGTCGCGGATGCGGTGATCTGTGGGCACGATCGCGCAGGGCTCGGTGCGTTGCTGTTCCTCGGGCCAGATCAAGATCCGAGCGCGCTTCGCGCGGCACTGGTCCGTCACGCCGCAACCTGCGAATCGTCGAGCACGCGGATCGAGCGGGTGCTGGTGCTCGTCGAGCCGGCGAACATCGATGCGGGTGAGATCACCGACAAGGGCTACCTCAACCAGCGCGCGATCCTCGACCGCCGCGCAGCCGACGTGACGCGCCTATTTTCAGATCACGCCGACGTGATCACGGTCTAGGAGCGCGCCAGAATGCTTCGACAACAGGATCCGGAGCGCACCTTGCCCCGGATCGCACTGTTTCGTAATGCGAGACCTGCGCCACCGCGCTCGCACGTCACATGAGTGGTAGACCCCCTCTATGGGTCAACTCGTCGACGGCACGTGGCATCCCGGCTGGTTCGGACCCAGTAAGACCGGTTCCTTCGAGCGTCAACCCACGGTCTTTCGAAGTCGCGTCACGACGGTCGCATCCGGGCGCTATCACCTCTATGCCTCGCGAGCGTGCCCCTGGGCACACCGCACCCTCATCGCGCGCTCGCTACGCGGCCTCGAGCACGCGGTCGAGGTGACGATCGTCGATCCGCACATGGGTGCCGATGGTTGGGTCTTCAACCACGACCCCGATCCGATCGGCGGTGCCAAGTTCCTGCGCGAGGTTTATCTGCGCGCCGATCCGCACTACACCGGTCGCGTCACGGTACCGGTCCTGTGGGATCGCGAGACCAACACGATCGTCAACAACGAGTCTCGCGAGGTGATGCGCATGCTCGATCTCGATTTCGCATCGCTCTCGATCGCGCCGATGAGCAACTCGCTCGCGCCACCGGATCTCCGGCCCGAGATCGATCGCATCCTCGATGCGATCTACGAGCCGATCAACAACGGCGTGTACCGCGCGGGCTTCGCGCAGACCCAGGCGGCCTACGACACCGCGGTGGCCGACCTGTTTCGCGCGCTCGCCCACTGGGATGATCACCTCGCCTCGCGCCCGTTCCTGTGTGGCTCGCAGATCACCGAGGCGGACATCGCACTGTTCACGACGTGCCTCCGCTTCGATCTCGTCTACTACAGCCACTTCAAGTGCAACGTGAAGCGCCTGCGCGATTTCGTGAACCTCTGGAAGTTCACGCGCCGGATGTGGAGCCACCCTGGCGTGCGACCGACGTGCTTTCTCGACGAGATCAAGCTCCACTACTACTGGAGCCAGGACAACGTGAACCCGACGCGCATCGTGGCCGCGGGCCCAGGCGAGTACGAGCGCGACCTCGAGACGCCGGTCTAACTAAAAAAGCTCGATCTTCTGGCAGCGCTCAATCGGCTAGCAAATGCTTCAAGTAGCGCTCTCGATTCGCGAGGAAATCGCGCGTGATCATGAAGTGTTCGGTCTCCTCGTACGCGATCGGCGCGATGCCGCTAGCGCCGAAGTGATAGATCGTCGCCCCGGGGTACGCCATGAGGATCGGCGAGTGCGTCGCGATCACGAACTGGCTACCAGCGCGCACCAGCCGATGAATGATCGCGAGCATCGATAACTGGCGCTGCGGGGACAGCGCGGCCTCGGGCTCGTCGAGCAGGTAGAGGCCATCGTTGCCGAAGCGCTCGTTCGCGAGAGCAAGGAACGATTCGCCGTGCGATTTTTCGTGCGCCGAGCCACCGTAGTACTCGGTCACGTCGAGCCGTTCGGCCTCGCTCGCGACGTTGTAATAGCTCTCGGCGCGCAAGAAGAACCCGTCGCGCTGCCTGCGCGGCGTGCGCGCAACTCGCAGCACCTTGTGGAGCTCCGATTCGGAACGCCGGGTCGCGAAGTTGAAGTTCTTCGTCCCACCCTCGGCGTTGAACCGCATGGCCACGGCGAGCGCCTCGAGTAGCGTCGACTTGCCCGCACCGTTCTCGCCGACGAAGAAGGTGACGCGTGGATCGATCTCGAGCTTGTCGAGCGTCGCGATCGCGGGGATCGAGTACGGGTAGGCGCCGAAGCTCGCGACCTGCTCGCGCAGGAGCTCGATCGACCGTACGAAGCCAACCCATCCGGCCATGAGCGCTTACGCGAGGTTGGTGTAGACGTTCTGGACGTCGTCGTCTTCTTCCATGGCGGCGACCATCTTCAAGACTTCATCGGTCTTGTCGTCGGTCAGCTCGGTCGTCATGGTCGGCACGTACTCGAACTCGGTCGACACCGGCGTGATCTTGCGGGCGTCGAGCGCGCTCTGCATCGTGCCGAAGTCGTTAAATGCGACGCGCACGATCAGCTGCTTCGCGCCCTTCTCGCCTTCGCCATCCTCGAGCGCGATCAGGCCGTGATCGATCAGCTCGAGCTCGAGCGTGTCGCGATCGAGCTCCTCGGGATCGAGCCGAAACACGCCCTGGCGCTGGAACATGTGCGCGACCTGATTTGTCGTGCCCATGTTGCTGCCGTTCTTCTTGAAGTACGTGCGGACGTTCGCGACGGTGCGCGTGACGTTATCGGTCGCCGCCTCGACCATCACGGCGACGCCGTGCGCGCCGTAGCCTTCGTAGACCACGGTCTCGTAGTTCGCCGCGCCCTGCCCGCTCGCCTTCTTGATCGCGTTGTCGATCCGATCCTTCGGCATGTTCACGGCGCGCGCGTTCTGGAGGATGCGGCGAAGCGAGGGATTGCCGTCAGGGCTCGAGCCACCCGACTTCACCGCGATCGCGATGTCCTTGCCGATCTTGCTGAACTGCTTCGCCACGCGGTCCATGCGAGCGAAGATCGTGTGCTTGCGTTTCTCGAAGGCGCGGCCCATTGCGAGGACCAACCTAGCAACCGCAGCCCCTCGTTGGCTAGTCCCGCCGTGCCCTGGTCTCGTCCGCGACACCCCCAAAAAAGTACGCAACCGCCACGAGCCCGGGTCGATACCGCGCTGCATGAAGACCCAACTCGAAGAACCAGTCCTGTTTGCGCGCCCTCTCTGGGCGTATGTCGTCGGCTGCATCGGTGCCGCCGCCATCGCGCTGGGGGCCCTGATCCTCGTGCTCGTGTGCGGCACGAACGACCATCCCGGTCTGGCGCGGTCTGGTCTCGAAACGTTCGGGGCGGGCGCCGCGATGCTGGGAGTGAGCTGGATGGCGATCGCCAAGCATCGTGGGACTTCGATGGTTCCGACCTTCGGATGTGGCGCGATCATCGCGAGCCTGCTTGTGGTCCGCGGCGGATTCGATTCGCTCGAGGCGGCACGCGCAGGCGGCCTGCTCGTCATCTTCGCGTTCGCCATCTGCGCGGTCAGCTTCGTGTTCGCGACCGAGCTCGTGGCGGCTCGCGTGGTCGCAGCAATCGCAGGCGCGTTTGCCCTGATCATCGCGATCGGCGAGACCGCGCGCGCGTTGGGTCCTGGCTCGATGTTCCTCGCGCAGCTGATGTTGGTCAGCTTCGTCATCCTCGGTACGACGCTCGCGATCTCGATTCCAGCTCTCAGGAATCAACCGCTCGAGGCTGCGTAGGGCTTGCTCAGGGCTTCGGAACGGTGTCGGCGGGCGTGAGCTTGGATTGATAGCGGCCCGGAGCCGCGCGGCCCGACACGGCCATCCGATTCCACGCGTTGATCGCGGCGACGAGGTACGTGAGGTTGGCCATCCCGATCTCGTCGAACTGCTTCGAGACCTCGGCAAACACGTCGTCGGGCACGCCCTCCTGCACGTTCGTCACGGCCTCGGCCCACAACAGCGCCGCACGCTCGCGCTCGCTGTAGAGCTTGCTCTCTCGCCATGCATCGAGCATGTACAGCCGCTCCTCGGTCTCGCCGAGTGCCTTGAGATCCTTCCAGTGTAGATCGATGCAGTAGGCGCAATGGTTCAACTGCGAACAGCGCAGCTTCACCAGGTGCATGAGGATCGGCTCGAGCCCACTGTCGTGGAGAAACTTCTCGACGCCCAGCATGGCCTCGTAGCCATCGGGGACCTTGTGGACGTAGTTGAACCGCATCGCCCGATTGTAAGACGAAAGAGTAAGCTTCGCGGATGCGAAGCACGATCGGCGACATCCTCACGCGCAGCGCTCGCCGCACCCCGACTGCGATGGCACTCACGTTCGGTGATCGCGCGTGGACGTACCGCGAGCTCGACGATGCCGCGACCCGGGTCGGCGGCGCCCTGCTCGCGCTCGGCTTGAAGAAGGGCGACCGGATCGCGGCGTTCGGCAAGAACTCCGACGCATACATGGTGCTGTGGCTCGGCGTGCAGAAGGCCGGACTCGTACACGTGCCGATCAACTTCGCCCTCACCGGGCGCGAGCTCGCGTATCTGTTGAAGCAATCCGGCGCGCGCGCGGTGTTCGCCGATCGCGCGCTGCGCCCCGCAGTCGACGCGTGTGGCATCAGCGTCGAGATCACCGGTTCGTTGCGCGATGGGGAAGGCGCGCTCGACATCCTCGCGCTCGCGAGCGCCGGCCCGGTGCCGGTGCTCGACATCGAGATCGCCGATACTGACCTCGCGCAGCTGCTCTACACGAGCGGTACGACGAGCGACCCGAAGGGCGCGATGCTCACGCACAGCGCCTTGATCCATCACTACGCGGCCTCGGCGATCGCCCTCGAGATGCGCGGCGAGCGCCAGCTCCACGCACTACCGCTCTATCACTCGGCGCAGATGCACGTGTTCATCATGCCCTCGCTGATGGTCGGCGCGCCGAACTGGTTACTCGAGTCGCCAGATCCGGTCGCCGTGCTCGAGCAGATCGCGAAGCATCGGATCCAGGCATTCTTCGCCGCCCCTACCGTGTGGATCGCGATCCTCGGCGTGCTGGAGAAAGATCCTCGGAAGGCCGCGGCGCTCGAGAAGGCGTACTACGGCGCTTCGATCATGCCGACGCCGATCCTCCAGCAGCTGCGCGGCCTGTTACCGAAGCTCGGCTTCTGGAACTGCTTCGGCCAGTCCGAGATCGGCCCGCTCGCCACGGTGCTGCGCCCCGAGGAGCACGAGGCGCGACCGGCCTCGGCAGGCCGCGCGATCCCGTTCGTCGACATGCGCGTCGTCGACGACGACATGCAGGACACGCCGGCGGGGGACGTCGGCGAAGTGATCTATCGCTCGCCGCAGCTGTGCCTCGGTTACTGGGACAAACCCGAGGAGACGCGCGAAGCGTTCGAGGGCGGCTGGTTTCACTCCGGTGACCTCGCGCGGATCGATGCCGAGGGCTACATCACGATCGTCGATCGCAAGAAGGACGTGATCAAGACTGGCGGCGTGATCGTGTCCTCGCGTGAAGTCGAAGAAGCCCTGTTCTCGCATCCGGCCGTGCAAGAGGTCGCGGTGATTCCGTTACCTCACCCGAAGTGGATCGAATCGGTCACCGCGATCGTCGTGCTCAAGCCCGGCGCGACGGTCGAGCCCGCGGCCTTGATCGAGCACGCGAAGGGAAACCTCGCGCCATTCAAGGTCCCGAAGGAGGTGTTCTTCGTCGAGACCTTGCCGAAGAACACCGCCGGCAAGCTGCTCAAGCGCGAGCTCAAGGTGAAGTTCGCGCCCAAGACGTAGCGGCTCGATCAACACGAGCCTCGAGGCGTCCGTTGCTTGCGGACCTCGTCCTACGACGAACGTCGAGCGCATCTCCAGTTCTCGAGATCCCCGACCTGCGCGATTCTTGGCTGTTCGGGTACGCTCGCACTCCATGGTGATCGCGAGCCGCTACACGTCCCAGCCCATTCCGGAGACCACGCTCTCCGCGCTGTTTCGCGACACCGTCTCGGCCTTCACCGATCAGACCGCCCTCGTCGACGGTCCCACCGGGCGCAGCTATACGTACCAGCAGGTGCTCGATCATTCTGCGAGCATCGCGAACGCGCTGGTCGCGCGTGGCATCGCGCCCGGCGATCGGATCGCGTTCGTGGTCCCGAACACACCGGAGTCGGCGCTCGCCTATCACGGCGCGATCGCGGCCGGTGCAGTCGCGATGATGCTCAATCCCCTGTCGACCGCCGACGAGCTCGAGAAGTACTTCGAGCTCGCGCCGCCGAAGCTGGTCGTCACGGTCGGCCTGTTCGTCGAGGCGATCACGAAGGCCTCGCCCGAGCTACCGCAGATCGTGCTCGGCGAGGCGAGCTTCGCTGCGCTGCTCGGAGGGAGCCCCACGCCGCCGAACGTCGCGGTCACACCGGACGACGTCGCGGTGATGCCGTTCTCGAGCGGCACGACGGGCTTTCCCAAGGGCGTGATGCTCACACATCGCAACTTGATCGCGCAGTTCCTCGCGATCGAAGCGGTGACAGATAGCAACGTGATCGTGCCGGGTGCGGCGTTGATCGCGGTGCTGCCGTTTTTTCATATCTACGGGATCATGGCGTTCCTCACGTTCGGCCTCGTACGCGGCGCGAAGGTCGTGACGATGCCGCGCTTCGAGCTCGAGCAGTACATCGCGCTGGTCAAGGCGCATCAGCCGCCGGTGTTGCACGTCGTGCCGCCGATCCTGCTCGCCCTCGCGAAGTATCCCGGCACGCTCGCGCTGCCAAAGGTCGAGGCCGCACTGTCGGGCGCCGCGCCACTGTCCGCCGAGCTCGCGGCGGAGTTCACGAAGCGCACGGGCGTGATGGTCTATCAGGTCTATGGCATGACCGAGGTCGCGGGTGCGACGCACCTCGGCTCGCGCAGCACCGAGACCAACAACCCCGGCTCGATCGGAGGGTTGATCGGTAACTGCGAAGCGCGCCTGGTCTCGCCAGACACCGGCACGGATGTCGCGCCCGGCGAGCGCGGCGAGGTCTGGGTGCGCGGGCCGTTCATCATGAAGGGCTACTACGAGAATCGCGAAGCGACCGAGCACACGATCGATCCGGATGGCTGGCTGCATACCGGCGACATCGCCACCGTCGATGCGCACGGCGACTTCTTCGTCGTCGACCGGGTCAAGGAGCTGATCAAGTACAAGGGCCTGCAGATCGCGCCGGCCGAGCTCGAGGCGGTGTTGCTCCAACATCCCGCGGTCGCCGATTGCGCGGTGTATCCGATACCCGATGCCGAGGCTGGCGAGCTTCCGAAAGCGGCGGTCGTCCTCAAGGCTGGAGCGTCTGCGACGATCGACGAGCTACTCCAGTTCGTCGCCGCTCGTGTGAGCCCGCAGCACAAGGTGCGCGCGATGAAGCTGGTCGCCGCGATCCCGAAATCCGCGTCCGGCAAGATCCTACGGCGGGTCCTCGTCGCCGAGGATTTAGGGTAACGTGCCGGATCATGACCCGCGCCATCCTGCTCGTGAGCCTTCTTGCCTCTGCCTGCGGTAGCAGCAACGACAGCCGTCACATCGACGATGCGTGCGTCGCTGGCGTCAACACCTCGACGCTGACCGGCCCCGCGTCCTACGCGTGTCACGATCCGTTCAAGAGCCTCGTCACGTTCACGAACAACACGTGCGCGCCGCTCAAAGTGACCGGCGTCAAGATCCACGCGATCACGACCTCGGGTGCGTGCGTGCCGCCCGGCGACTACACCTACGCGGGCACGACCGTACCGGCCGGCGGCGAGATGACCGTGCTCGATCTCACCGGCAACATGTTCTGTTGCACGGCACCCGGCCCGTGCCCGTCGCCGCTCGAGTGCGACGAGACCTATACGCTGACCGTCCAGACTCCCGCGGGTGACATCTCGAAGGACGAGACCGTGCACCTCTCGCTCGGCGGCTGCGATGTCGTCTGTCCGTAGTTAGCGGACGAACTCGAGGAGCTTCTTGTTCACGTCGGTCGCATGCGTCCAGGTGCAGCCGTGCGGTGCGTCCTTGATGATGTGAACCTGCGCCTGCTTGACGTACTGGAGCATGCGCTCGCCACTGGCCTTCGAAGGCACGATCTGATCGGCATCACCGTGGATCACGAGCGTCGGCACCTTCAGGTTCGCGAGGTCGCCGCGGAAATCTTCGAGCCACGCATCGACGCACTTCAACATCGCCCCCGAGGACGACGCTGCGGCGACGTTCCAGCTCGCCTGGATCGCCTCGTCGCTGATGTGCGTGCCCCCGAGGATCTTCTTGTTGTAGAAGTCCTTGAGAAAGCCGGTAAGGAACGCGTAGCGATCTGCCTCGATACCGCGCTTGAGGCCCTCGAACACGGCCGGATCGACGCCGTCGGGGTTGTTGCCGTCCTTGCGTAGCGCGGGCGCGATCGACGAGATGAACGCGGCCTTCGCGATGCCCTTACCTTCGTACTTGCTCATGTAGCGAGCGACTTCGCCGCCACCCATCGAGAAGCCCACGAGCGCGGCGTCCTGGAGGCCGAGCTTGTCGATCAGCTTCGCCAGATCGCCGGCCAACGTGTCGTACTCGTAGCCCGCTTCCGGCGCGGAGCTGCGGCCGAACCCGCGTCGATCGTAGGTGATCACGCGAAAGCCGGACTGCAGGAGCATCGCCGACTGGCGCTCCCACGAGCCGCCACTGAGCGGCCAGCCATGGACCAGAATGACCGGTTTGCCGCTCCCGCGGTCTTCGTAATAGAGCTGGATGTCCGCGCTGTTTTCTTTGCCAACCGTGAGGAATGCCATGCGCGCGACCGGTGCAGAACTCGTTCCACGGGAAGGTCTTGGAATGACGACGTTTCGGCACCATCGTACGAGCGCCACCGCACGTCGATACGAAACAGCGCGGTCGCTCGACGGTGTTATCCTCGAATCATCCTGTTCGTGGCGCTCATCGTGTTCTCGGCCGCGGCTGCACTCGTGATGCGCGGCAAGCAGCCGACCTACGCGGCGGTGCTCGACCTCGTGAAGCGGTTCGACGGGACGCTCCTCGGTCACGATGGCTTCAAAGCGACCCGCAACGGCGCGAGCTTCGCGCTGCGCTACAAGAGCTCGGTCGCGGGTAATCACACCGAGATCACGGTGGCGATTCCCGAGGGCTATCCGCTCGCGATCTTTCTGTCGCGCCAGGGTCCGCGCCAGGCGCGCGAGCAAGAGCTGATCGACGTGCAATTCGCCGATGCAGCGTTCGATGATCGGTTCCTCGTCGAGGCCGCGCCGGTCGCGGTGGTGCGCCAGTTGCTCGATGCCGAGGCGCGGCGCTTCCTCGTCAAGCTCGACGATTGCCGCATCGTCACGCGGGACAAAGCGCTCGTCTTGACGCTGCCGGTCTGGGTCTCGCCGACCGATGCGACGCGCGCGATCGAGGGTTTCACGTCCATCATTGTTCGCATTCGCGATGCCTTCGCCCTCGTCAGTCCTCCGCTCGAGGTCGTGGGCGAGCCTTTTCGCGAGATGCCGGTCGCGCGCGATGAAGCTCGGGACCAGGCGATCCAACGCGACGAGGTACGAGCGCTCTACAAGCGCCACGCGGTCGGCGATTCACAGCGCCGGATCTATGCGTTGTTGTTCATCGTGATGGTCATCGCCTCGATCGGGATCTCGGTGAGCATCGTGCTCGCGGAGCACTAGTTAGGTGACCCGCGGGCTACACCAAACCGAGCGCGAGAAATAACAGGCCGGCGATTCCCATCGCGAGGCTGACGAACCACAGCTTGGGCCGGCGTGCGAGGACCGCGATCGCTCCCATCGCGATCGCGATCTGGAACGCGGTCACGCCACGCGCGAGCGAAACGTGGTGGTGCATGTGGGATTCCGAGGATTCGGAGAGCTCGGAGCCCTTCTCCTTGATCTCCTTCATCTCCTTGTCGTACTCGGCGACCTTCTCGAGGCGCTTCGGATCGACGGTCTTACCGTCGGTGGTGAGCTGCTCGATGTTGCCCTGGAGGATCGCAGATTTGATGCTCTTGGCCTGATAGAATGACCACTGATCGGTCGCACGCATCTGCTCGAGGATCGCCTCGTCCGAGTGATGGCTCGCGAGCAGCGCCGTGATCGCTGCCGCCACGGCGAGGATCGCCGACGATACCGCCACGCGCGAGATCCAAGCGTGCTCCTTGGCTCGGCCCACTTCTTCGCTCTCCTCTTGCATGCTCTCGTGGAGGTGTTCGGTTGGAACCTCGATCTCTTCCGGCATCGCGCGAACTATACGCCCCCATGCGCTAGGCTTTCCAAGTGGAGAGCGAGATCCGGCACGGCTCCAAGATCGGCCGGTTCACCGTGGTCGGCGAGCTCGGCTCGGGTGGCATGGGCGTGGTTTACACCGGCCACGATCCCGAGCTCGATCGCCGCGTCGCCTTGAAGGTCCTGCGCGCTGCCGCCGCGACCGAGGAAGAACGCCTCCGCATGCAGCGCGAGGGCCAGGCGATGGCCCGCGTCACGCATCCGAACGTGATCACGGTGTACGAGGTCGGCACCCAAGGCAACCTCGTGTTCCTCGCCGAAGAGTTGCTCGATGGGGGCACGCTGGGGAGCTGGCTCGAAGCACCCCGCACGCAGAGCGAGATCGTCCCGAAGTTCGTCGCCGCAGGGCGTGGGCTCGCGGCGGCGCATGCCGCCGGGCTCGTCCATCGCGACTTCAAGCCCGACAACGTGCTGCTCGGCAAAGATGGTCGCGTTCGGGTCGCCGATTTTGGCCTCGCGCGTGCGATCGGTCCGGGTGATGAAGACTTGCCGGCGGCCACGCGCGCGAACATGGCGCGCGCGCAGCTCGATCTCTCGCGCAACCCGATGGACGCGCTCACCCGCACCGGCGCCGTGATGGGCACGCCGATGTTCATGGCCCCGGAGCAGCACAATGGCGATCGGGCCGATGCGCGCTCGGACCAGTTCGCGTTCTGCGTCGCGCTCTATCACGCGCTGTATGGCGAGTGGCCCTACGCCGGCAAGACCTCCGTCGCGCTCGCCGATGCGGTGATCGCCGGGCGGATGGAGAAGCCGCCGAAGGCGATCGCCGCGTGGTTGCGCAAGATCATCGTGCGCGGCCTGGCGACCCGACCGGTGGATCGGTATCCCTCGATGACCGCGCTGCTCGCGGAGCTCGAGCGGCCACCGGCGACACACGGTCGGAAGATCATTCTCGCCGCGATCGGGCTCGGTCTCGTCGGGGCCGCCGTCGTCGGTGGCTACTTGCTCGCGACCCGCGAGGGGCCGCCGGCCGTCAAGGCCGCGCCCACGAAGATCGATCCGACGTTGCTCGCGACCGATCGTGGGGTCGAGTGGCTCGCGCTGGCGATCGAGCGCGATCAACTCGACGATGCGATCGAGAAGTACGACATGGCCACCGCCCTCGCGCAGCAGACCAGCCAGCCAACCGCCGGCTCGATCGCCGCGTCCGAGGGTGCCCTCGTGCTCGCGCTGCGCGGCAAGCTCGAGCTCGCACGCGACCGGTTGAAGACCGCCGATGCGCAGAAAGGCACCGATCCGATCGCACTCGCGTACGCGGACCTCGCGGCCGCCGCGATCGCGTCCGAGGCCGGAGATCTGAGGCTCGCGCTCGCGCGTAGCGAGGATTGCGCGAAGTCGTTCGCGCCGCTGATGCCAGAGCTCGCGGCGCTGTGCTTCCAGATCCACGGCGATGTGGTCGCCGAGCGTGGCGACACGGGCCTCGCGCGCAAGGCGTACACCGAAGGCCTCGCGCTCGCGGCCAAGGCGGAGAAGCCTTCGCGCATGATCGCGATCAACCTCGCGCTCGCCGCACTCGATCTCGATGATGGCGCGAAGCTCGACGCGCTCGTCGCCAGGTTGACCGAGCTCCAGCAAGCGGCCGAGCAGAGCGGCACCGCGAGCGCAGCGGGTCACGCCGAGATCCTGCTCGCCCGTGCGCACATCGCGCAAGCCGCGACCCAGCAGGCGGTCACCGATCTCGAGCACATCAAGCCCGAATCGATCCAGACCTTCGAGACCCAGATCGAAGCGCGGATCGCGCGCGGTCAAGCGATGGCGCTCCTCGGCGATAGCGACGCCGGCTTCGCGGATCTCGAGGCCGCGAGCATCGCGGCGAACAAGGCCGGCGCCATCGGCCTCGCACTCCTCGCACGGCTCGGTCGGGTGGAGGTGCTGGTCGCCACGAACGCGCCCGAGGCCGACGCCGAGCAAAGAGCGCTGATCGCGGATGCGCGTGCCAAGGGATTCGGTCGGATCGCGCACCTCGCCGAGACCGTCGCGCAGCGCTGAGCTATCCTCGCGCCCCAATGGCCGATTGCCAGCTGTGTGGCTCTGCTCATCCCGACGGTGCGACGTGTCCACACTCACGCACGGGCACCATGCTCGGAGACAAGAAGATCGGCCCGGTGATCGGCATCGGCGGCATCGCGGCGGTCTATGCCGCCGAACATCCGGTGCTGCGCAAGACCATCGCGCTCAAGATCCTGCACAAGCGGTTCGCCAATGATCAGGAGCTCGCGAACCGGTTCGTGCGCGAGGCCCGCGAGACCGCCGCGCTCGGCCACCCCGCGTTCGTCCACGTCCACGACGCCGGCGTGACGGACGATGGCGCGCCGTACATCGAGATGGATCGACTCGAAGGCCGCGAGCTGTACAGCATGCGCAAGGAGGCAGGTCCGCTCGAGCCCGAGCGCGTCGTGCCGATCGCTATCCAGGTGCTCGATGCGCTCGTCGCGTTGCACGCGCGTGGCGTGATCCATCGCGACATCAAGAGCCAGAACATCTACCTCGTACCTTCACCGCATGGCGATCAGATCAAGCTCCTCGATCTGGGCTTCGCGAAGGTCGAGGACGAGATGAAGTTGACCTCCAAGAACCACGTGCTCGGCACGCCGATCTACATCAGTCCCGAGCAGTATCTCGAGCCGAGCGCCGTCGATGCCCGCGCCGATCTGTTCTCGCTGGGCGTCGTGATGTTCGAGCTCCTCACTGGCGATTGGCCCTACGCCTGGGAGACCAAGCGCGAGCTCCTCGGCAAGGTCATGAAGGGCGACCTCGAGCGGCATCCGATGAATCGCAACCCCACCGTGCCGACCTGGCTCGACGCGATCGTCGCGAAGGCCCTCGCCCACAAGCGCGAGGATCGATTCGGCGACGCGGCCGAGATGAAGGCCGCGCTCGAGCTGGGCCCACCGCCTGGCAAGAGCGGCATCCTGCGCCGGTTATTTGGCGGCTGAGCGCAGCGCGAGGAGCGCCGCGAAACCTTCGTCGCTCGTAGGCTTGATCTGCGCGGGCGGCAGCACGAAGCCGCTCCGCAACCCGCTCTTCGGACGCAGCTCGATCGTGTACGAGAGCGCACCAACTTCTCCGTACATCCAATCTTCCATCGTGCCGGCTGCAGGATAGAGCTCCACGCTCTGCATCAACCGATAGTTGATCTGGTGCTGCGCGAACATCGCCGACGCCATCTTGTCGCCGACGCCAGCGAACCGATCGCGATCGGCAGCGGGCTTCGCCGTCCAGCCCCACGGATACAGGATCAGCTGGCTGAACGCGTGAAAATCGAGGTGCAGGGAGAACCGCTCGCGCATCGCGAGATCGCGCAGCGCCTGGGTCTCGGGCTCGGAGAAGGCGTACTCGCCGCGATAGGTGTCGGAGCCCTTTTGCTTGCTCGCCCCGGCGCCGCCCCACGCGACCGCCCAGTTGCGATTGAGATCGGTGCCGTGACGGTCGCGGCGGTTCTTGCGCCAGTAACGATCGGTGCCCCACGTGTACTGGTAACCATCGGGATTGACGACCGGCACGACCCACAGCGTCGTGGTGTCGACGAACTTCTGGATCGCCGGATCGGTCGCGTAGTTTCGCACCAGGCGGTCGGCGATGCTCGTGTTGACCATCGTCGAGATCCACTCGCGCGCGTGCTGCGTGCCGTTGATCAGGATCTTGGTGGCACCGTGACCGATCTTGAGCGCCCAGATCGGACGGCCTTCGAGCGACACGCCGATCGGCTGGACCGTGACGCGATCGGGCGCGAGTGCGGCGAGCTGGTGCAGGTGCTCGGTGATCGCCGCGTAGTCGCGATAATCGGCGAAGAAATCTCCGGAGCCATCGAGCTGGCGCAGCCGCTGCGCTTCGGCCTCGGCAACGGCGTCGATGTTCGCGACGGTCACCTGGTAGTCGATGTGGGCCGCGGTCAGCGACGTGAGGGACGACTCGCGGACGACGAGCTCGAGCGGGACATCCGGCCCCTGTTCTTCGCTCCAGATATCGAGCGCGAACGGGCTCGCCAGCGCGCATGAAGGAGAATCCGCGTGGCAATCGATGCGAATGGCGACCCGCGGGTCACGAGCGGGTCTCGGGGCCGCCCACGTGACCAGCGACGCAGCGATTCCGGCGACATACATCCAACGCGGGACCCGGGCGGTATCGAGGTTCAGCACCGACGATGATCGTAGCACCTCGCAGCTTCCGTGCGCGGGAACGATTGTATGCTCGGACGATGCGGTTGGGAGAGCTGTTGCTCCAAGCGGGCGCGATCACGCTCGACGAGCTCGAAGCCGCACTCAACGCCCAGGTGATGTGGGGCGCCCGGCTGGGCACCGCGCTCGTCGAGCTCGGTTCGATCGATCTCGACAGCCTCTCGAACGCGCTCGCCGCGCAGCATCACGTCCCGGCCGCGCTCGCCAACCACTTCGATCGGGCGGACCGCTCGCTGCAATTGCTGCTGTCCGCGAGCCTCGCCGAGCGCTTCGAGTGCGTGCCGCTCTCTCGCGTCGGCAAGCATGCCGTGGTGGTCGCTGCGGTCTCGCCTCTCGATGCGAAGGCGATCGCGATCCTCGCCGACGAGCTCGGGGTCGAACCCGCGCGCATCATCTTCGCCGTCGCTCCCGAGCTTCGCATTCGCTACGCCCTCGAGCGGGTCTACAAGATCGCGCGCCCCCAGCGCTTCCTGCGTGCACCCGGCTCGCCGAACGCACCGAAGAAGCAGATCACGCTCGAGACGCAACCGCTCGAGCTCGATCCGGTCGATCTCGTCGACGACGATGACCTTCCGGACGACGCGATTCCGATCCACACCGATCCGACCCCGAGCGAGCGCCGCTCCTACGTGCCGTTGATCGCCACCGCGGCACGCAGCGAGATCGCGACCTCGCGCACCAAGACCCGCACGCCTCGCCCGCAGGATGCTAGCGAGAAGGAGCTCGCGCTCGAGGCGATTCGCACCGCAACAGATCGCGAGGCGGTCGCGCGCTTGATGATCGAGGCCGTCTCGCACCTCGAGCCCGCGACCCGCGCCGCCGTCCTCCTGATCGTGCGCAGCGATGTCGCGGTGAGCTGGACGTTCTTCCGCAAGGACGGCCGAGGCCTCGAACCGACCGCGGTGCCGCTCGACCAACTCGGGCTCGTGCCCGCGGTCATCCGCAAGCGCAAGCAGCTCCGCGCCGCGCACTTCGATCTCAGCGATGTCGATCACTCGTTGATCGTCACGCTCGGGGTCGCCGGTGGCGAGGCGATCGTCGAGCCGCTCGTCCTCGCCGGTAAGGTGGCCGCCGTCCTGTTCGTCGCGAGCCACGGTGGCGTGGTCGCCGAGGTCATCACGGATGTCGCGGCGGCAGCGGCCACCGCCTTCGAGCGGTTGATGCGCAACGCGATGGCGTGACCCGAAACTCCAAGCCGAGCACCAGCGCCCGTTCTGACCACGGTGTCGTGCGCAACAGTCTGGTGCCAAACGTCGCTGTATCCGCTTACATCTCGACGGGCGTCGAAACGACACATGTTATTAGCCCCCTTGGTCGAGCGCGTAGCTCGTGGCAATCCCGAAGTAACCGGTGCGATCCTGGTGGACGCAGGTGGGACGGTCCTCGCCAGCGATGGACTGGGCGATCAGCTCGCCACCGTCGCGGTCGCGCTCGTCCTCCCGCTGCGTGATTTTCTCGACCGTGCCGCGGCCGAGCTCGGTTGCGGCGCGCTGGTCGCGAGCGTGATCGAAGGCGGCGCCGCGAGCTTCGCGCTCGCCGATGTCGATGGCGCACGCACCGCGATCGTCCTGGGCCGCTCCGGTTGCAGCCCCGGAGCCCTGCGTGCCGACAGCTTGTGGCTGGCCGAGCAACTGCGACTGGCGGACGTGTCGTGACGTCGCTCGCGTGGTTTGCGAGTCTCGGGGTCGGCGTGATCGGTGCACTGATCGGCTGGTTGTTCTCGTTGCAAGCACGCAGGCGCATGGCCCGCGAGGCCACGCAAGAGGAGCAGCGGGCCGAGCGCGCCGAGCGGCAGCATCGTAAGAACCACGACGGCGTGGTCGCGGAGCTGCTCGCCATGCGCGGCGAGCGTGACCAGCTTCGGGCTCGCGTCACTACGCTCGAAGAGCTCCGCGCGACGCTCGACAAGACGGCCGAGAACCTGGCGCTCGTCGAGGCGCGGCTTGCCACCAGCGAGCGCGGGCGAGCGGACGCCGAGCGCCGCGTCGTCGAGCTCACGACCTCGCGGATCACGAGCACCGCCGAGACCACCTCGGCACAGCGCAAGATCGCCGAGCTCGATGCGCAGCGCCGGCGCAGCACGGTCGAGGCGATCGAGCGCGAGCAGCAACTCCAGCGCACGCTCCACCGCAGCGAAGCTCGCGCCCGATCGCTCGCGGTCGCGTGCCAGCTCGATACCCAGACAGCCGCCCCCGTGTACGCGGACCGGCCGGCGCCGCTCGAGCTCGACGCCATCTCCGCGCGCGTCCGAGGCATGGCGCTCGTCGACTGCACCACGATCTCGGATCGCCATGGCCTGCCGCTCGACCGCAACGGGAGCCGCGACGCCGACGACCTCGCGGCGATGGTCCCCACGGTGAGCCGGGTCGCGCTCGAGATCGAGAGCGTGGTCGGCACCGTGCGAAGCGTGATCGTCTACACCGGTGACTCGCGGGTCGTGGAGCTGCGTTCGCTCCCGAGCTGGACCCAGGGCGCGTGGCTCGCCGCGCAAGCCTCGGCGCAGCGCCCGACGCCTGCGGCCCTCGACGCAGCGGTCGCGTATGCGCACGTGGTGCGCGACGTGAGCTTTCCAGGGGAGCGTCAGATCATGCTCGGGGCGCGCGGCCGCCTCGGGCCCGGCGGGCCGCGCAGCGAAAGCCTCGGCGACGAGCTCGACCTCGCGATGCGGGGGCTCGGCGCACGCACGGTCGCGTTGGTCCTCGGAGACAAGGTGCTCGCCGGCGTGGCGACCGATGGGCTGACCGCCGGGCGGCTCGAGAGTGTCTTGCACGGTCTCAACCAGATCGCGCGGTGCGCACACGCGAGCCTACGCGCGCACGCGATCGCGCGCGTCGAGCTCGACCTCGTGGGCGCGATCCGGATCTCGCTGGCGCAGTTCGGCGCGGACTCTCGCCTGGCGCTGGTTACCCACACGGTCGGTCGTGCGCTCGATCCGCTCGAGGTAGAACGCGTGGTCGGGCGCCTGCGCCGGTTTCTCGATGCAACGCCCACGCTGGCCAGCGCGCCCAGCAGTGGACCGATGGCAGGCGTGTCGTGAGCGAACCTGAATTTTCTGCACCGAATCCGGACGACAGCTTGGAGCTCCGGCGCGAGCTCTTACAACTGCGCGCCGAGCTCGTCGCTTTGCGCCGTGACAACGAAGCGATGCGGCGAGAGCTCGCCAATGCGGGGACCGCGATCACGGCGGTGCCCGCGCCGCCGCCGCCGCCGCCCTCGGTGTTCGACCCCGCGCCGCCAGCGTCCTTCGTGCCGCCGCCACTCGCCCCCCTCGCCACAGCGAGTGGGCCGCAGCAAGGCATCGACTTCGGGGCGGTCGCGCAGCTGACGCCCGACAAACTCGACGGGTTGCCGTACGGCCTGATCACGCTCGACGCGAAGGGTCGCGTGATTCACTACAACGACACCGAGTCTCGCCTGGTCGGCTTGCCCAAGCATCGGGTCATCGGTCGCAATTTTTTCCGAGAGATAGCCCCGTGCACACGAATTCGTGAGTTCGAGGGTAGATTTAACGAGCTAGCGGCCGACCCGATCGGTGTGCGTGTACAGAGCTTCGACTTCATCTTCAAGTTCGCCCGCGGTGAGCAACACGTGTCTGTCGTGATGACTCCCGGTCGGATCCGCGGTCAGTTTCACCTCGCGCTGCTTCGCCGAGCTCGACCCGTATGAGCACCCACCGCATTGCACTGCCAGGCGTGGTCACTCCTAGCCGCCTTCCTTCCTGCAAAGATTGCCTGTCCGGCGAGGGGCTCGACTTCGACTTCACGATGGCGTTCCAACCGTTCGTGCAGGCCGGAGAGACGAGGGTGTTCGGCTACGAGGCGCTCGTCCGTGGCATGAACGGCGAGTCGGCCGCGGAGATCCTCGCCAAGGTCAACGACACGAACCGTTACCGCTTCGACCAGGCCTGTCGGGTCCGTGCGATCAAGTGCGCGAGCGAGCTCGACCTCGAGGGCGTGCTCAGCATCAACTTCCTGCCGAATGCGATCTACCGACCCGAGACCTGCATCCGAGCGACGCTCGAGGCCGCGCGCGAGCTCGATTTCGATCCGCACCGCTTGATGTTCGAGGTGACGGAGGGCGAGCAGGTCACGGACCACGCTCACCTGCGGCGGATCTTTGCCGAGTACAAGGTCCAGGGCTTCAGGACCGCGATCGATGATTTCGGAGCGGGCTACGCCGGGCTCAACCTGCTCGCGGAATTCCAGCCCGACTTCATCAAGCTCGACATGGCGCTGACGCGCAACATCGACACCGATCCGGTTCGCCGAGCGATCGTCGCGGGCATCGTGGCAACCTGCAACGCGCTCGGGCTCGGGATCATCGCGGAGGGTGTCGAGACAGCCGCCGAATACACCCATCTACGTTCGTTCGGGATCAAGCTGTTCCAGGGCTACTTGTTCGCGCGGCCCGCGTTTCGCGCGCTCCCACAGGTCTCGCAGGAGGGCTTCGCGCTGCTCGCGGGCTAGCCTTTCCTCCCTCGAGGGCGAGTGTGGCGAAAATGCTCGGGCAGATTTCCACGCACCGCATTCTTAATGCGCGCGGACGCGCGAGCTCGAGCCTGGTCGCGACCGGGTGCGTATCGTGAGGACATGCGCAACCAACTCCTGACCATCGCGATGCTCGCAATCCCGACGAGTGTGTATGCCGACACTCGCTTGCCGCCCATCGATCCGAGCGCGGTCCCACCGTCCTGCGCGGCGGTCGCGGCGATCCCGAGCGATGCCACGATCTCCCAGCCTTCGATCACGGCGAGGATCGCGACCGCGAGTTGCGCGGCTGGGGTCCGGCTCGACGCCCTCAAGATCTCCCCCGATGACAGCTCGCTCGATGCGATGACCACGGCCATGAAGCCGAGCTTCGACCTGCTCGATCAGGCCGCGAACGCCGGCGATCCGGCCCTGGCGGCGGTCGCCGCGACCATGCGGTCGAATCTCTACGCAGCGATGGTGGTGCGAGCGCGCGACTCGATCCCGGCCATCACCATGACGACCGTCGGGCCGCCCCTCGCCGCGCACGATCAGGCGCACGCAACGCTCGAGGACAAGCTCAAGCCGTGGCTCGCGAAGATCGCTAAGTAGCTCGGTCAGTGCGTCCGGGAGATGACCGTTCCTGGGGACGACGGCGTACCCGACCACCGGAAGTTGTCGATGACGGCGAGCGAATCGAGCGCGCTGTCGCTCGTATCCCAGATCGCGATCCGTAGCTTCATGATCTCGCCCGGCTGCACGTTGCCACTGGTGGTCAGCCAGCCGGTGCCCCCGCCCTTCTTGCTCGTGCTGTCGCACGCTCCACTCGCCGGTTGATCCATGCCGGTACCGACGAGGTCCGCGACCGAGGTGCATGTCGAGATCGTGCCGGAACTTCCGCCGGAGAATGCGCTCGAGCATCCCGTCGTACCGTTCACGCACTGCGTGAACAACCCGGTGTTACCGGCGGCGAGGTTCACCCCCACCGGATACTTGTTCGTGCCCGATTGGTAGAACGCGAGGTTCTTGTCAGCGGGGTTCGCGGGGGTGCCGCTGTACGTCGAGTCGAGCAGCACGACGAAGAAGTCGTTGAACGGGCTGCACGTCCACTCCGGGAACTCGTCGCTGAAGAAGTTCGTGTCGAGCGAGAACGACTGGACGTTCGTCGGCACGCGGATCGTCAGCGTCAGCATCATCGGATCGTTCGCGGTCGAGCCCGTCGGCGGGGGACAACCCGGTGCGTTCGGCAGCGCATTGTTATTCAGCGAGTACCAATCGGTCGGAAACCCCGAGCTCGTACCCATATTCGAGTCGAGCGAGGCGGCGTAGTTCGGATCACCGACGCCCGCGGCATTGCCCGACGAGATCAACATCAGGCTCGAACCCGCGTGGGGAACCACGCCGGTGCCGTAGTGCGGCAGGATCGCCTTGGACTTGGTGTTCGGCGTGCCGGTCCCATTCGCGAGCGTGAGCTTGGCGTCGATCACGCCCCACTTCCGCATCGCGTCGGTCAGCGTCGTGGTCTGGCAGAGGTCGATCGCCTTCGCGTAGTCCATCGCGGTGGTCGAGCTCGACGTCAGGCCGGAGTCGCATGCCGCGAAGGGCTCGTCGATCACGCCGTTGCAGTTGTTGTCGACGCCGTCACCCGGAATCTCGACCGCGCCGGGATTGACGAGCGACGGCGTGCCGCACTCCGTGGAATCGCAGCAATCGCCTTGGCAGGTCGTCCAACCGTCGCCATCCTGATCGACGTCCTCGTCGACCTGGCCGTTGCAG
>JANXOP010000435.1 GCA_025357755.1 Kofleriaceae bacterium
CCCCGATCGCGGTCGGTGCACGCTTCCATCCCGAGGTCGAGTCCGAGCTCGCGGGCTCGACCACGCCGAACCTGCGCCTCGAAAGCGCGGACATCGCCGTGCTCGCGGTCGACGGTGATGCGCTCGTCGCGAAGAAGGCCGGCGCCAGCGCGGTGCTGATCACGACCGATGATGGCTCGGTCGTCGACTTCGTTCACGTGTGGGTCGCGCCGATCACGAACATCTCGCTCGCTCGGCGAGATGGCGATCGCTTGACCGGTGCCGTCGGCCTCGCGGTCGGCGAAGATCTCGTCATCGCGCCAGCGCTGTGGCACGACGCGCAGCGGCTCGTCGGCGAAGCGGACCTCGCGTGGACCTCGACGAACCCAGCACCACTCGAGCTCATGCGTGATGGGTCGAACGACCGTCGACGCTTGCGCGCGCGTACACCAGGCAAGACCACGATCACCGTGGCGCTCGGTGAAACCAAAACTTCGATCGATGTGGAGGTGCTGCCGTGAAGCTCGCGCTGATCATTCCTGCTCTCGCTCTGGCCGCCTGCGCCCCGATCCTCAACGTCGAATCGCCCGCCCCGCCCGGCCGTTCCGCGCGGATGGACGAGGTGAAGAACTTTTGGGGTCTCCAGTACTACCGAATGGAGCTCTCGACCGGCGTGGCGCTCGCGCTCACGTGTACCGCGCCCTCGCCGTGCGAACTCATGAAGGTCGTCTCGGACGATCCCGCGATCGTCGAGGTCCGGCTCGCATCGCTCGGCGTGCTCCAGAAAAATCCTTGGGGCCAGAGCGCGCAGCAGACCTCCGCAGCGCTCGTTGTCGTTGGAAAAGCGACGGGCAGCACGACGGTCCGCGTGACCTCGAAGGATGGCGATCGCGACATCCACATCACGGTCGTCCCGCCGCCGAGCTGAGTTACGGCTCGTCCTCGCGATGAAACGCTGCACGATGCAATCCGGTCGCGATGTTCTGCGAGCCCGTTTCGCACCTAGGCGTCCTCCGGATCGAGGGACAAGGCGTGCCGAAGGATCCGCTCGGCCTCGCTCGCCTGCCCTCGCTGCGATTCGAAGCGCCCGCAATATCTCCAGTGCAGAGCCTGGTCCGGAGGCAGCTGTGAGGTGATGGTCGCGAGCACGGCGTGAGCCCAGCCGTTCGCACGCGCGAAGCGCCTTCGACCGGAGCGACGCGGGCCACCTCGGGGTGCCACTGCGCCGGCCGTTCACGCTCGGCACGACGGCTTGATCCAAGCCTACCCCGAGTTGTGCGAACGGGATCAGAATCGCGCGCCGCGCCGGTAGCTCACAACCCCGAACCCACCACGACCGTCTGCAAATAGGTAAACTGGGTCGTTGAAGCGACGCGACTTCCTGCTTGGCTCGGGCGCCCTCGGCGCGCTCGGCTTGTTCGGTTGCGCGACCCACACGAAGCGCGATTCGGGGCTCTCCGGGCGCGCCACCGGCGCGTTCAAAGACTGGTCGTTGATCGAGCCGCGCACCCGGCTGCTCGAGACCCAGCGCACCGAGGTCGTGGTCGTGGGCTCGGGCTATGGTGGTGCGGTCACGGCCGCGCGACTCGCGAGCGCCGGCGCGAAGGTGATCGTGCTCGAGCGCGGCCAGGAGTGGCTGCCCGGTGAGTTTCCAGAGACGTTCATGGAGCTCGTCGGCTCGCTGCGCAGCGTCGATCCGTCGGGCTTGTTCGATCTATTCTCGCCGTGGAATTCAGATCTCGACATCGTCTCGGCGTCGGGCATCGGCGGAACGTCGCTGATCAATGCCGCGATCGCGACGCGTCCCGAGCCTGTCGTGTTCGAACAACCCGAGTGGCCCGAGGCGCTGCGTGGCGCGGTGCTCGAGCCGTATTATCAGCGCGCGACCGAGGTGCTCTCGCCGAACCGCTACGTCGGCCCGGATCCGTTGAAGGTCGGCATGCATCGCTCGCTCGCGAGCCAGCGCGCTGGTGCGTTCGAGTATCTGCCGCTCAACGTGATGTATGCCGATACGGTGCGCGGCGCTCCCGAGCGGCCCGTTCGAGGGCACGCATGCACGCTGTGCGGCAACTGCACGACCGGTTGCAACATCGGGGCAAAGGGCACGCTGCAGACAAACTACTTGCCGCGGGCACGCGCCGCCGGCGCGCAGATCTTCGCCGGCATCGAGGTCGATCGCGTCGAACAGGTTCGTGGCGCGTGGCGCGTTCACTACAAAGTCGATGGGATGGCGAGGGTGATCACCGCGGATCACGTGATCGTCGCGGGTGGTTCTCTTGGCTCGACCGAGATCATGATGCGGGCGGCGGCGGGTGGCCTGGCGGTCTCGCCGACGCTCGGAACACGGCTCTCGACGAATGGCGACATGCTCGGGTTTTGTTACGACGGCGATGCGCCGACGAATCTGCTCGGAGAGCCCGCCGCAGCATCGACTGGAAGCGTCGGCAACGCGCTGATGGGGGTCGTCGACTATCGCGGTATCCATGCACGTGGGCCGGAGCTGCAAGACCACTTCCTGCTGCTCGAGGGGACGATTCCAGTGTCGCTCGCGAATACCGTCGCGAAGGCGCTCGCCGTCTATTCGATCGGCTTCACGAACCAGCTCTCCGAGGACCAGCACGATCGGATCAGCCGCGACCTCCGCGAGGTCAATGACTACGATCCGGACGGCGCCCTCGCCCACTCGACATTGTACCTCGCATGTGGCCACGACGATTCGAACGGACGCTACGTCTACCGACCTGGCGAGCGACCGAGGATCGAATGGAACCTCGAGCATGCGAGCCGGTTCCAGAAGACGATCACCGCCGAGATGCAGGCCTACACGAAGTTGCGCGGTGGTCACTACATCGCGAACCCGCGGACGACCGTGTTTGGCCATCGCTTGATCGTGCCACACCCGCTCGGCGGCTGTCCGATGGGCCACGATGCGCGCACGGGTGTCGTCGATGATCTAGGGCGCGTGTTCGATGCCAGCGGTGGCGTGCACCGAGGACTGCACGTCCTCGATGGATCGATCGTTCCGCGCTCCCTCGGCGCGACGCCGCTACTCACGATCAGTGCGCTCGCCGAGCGTGCTTCCGAGCAGATCCGTTAGCAGCTCCCAGCCACGACAAACCCGACGGCCGGGTGATGGTCGAGCGCGACTGACGTTACCGACCCTGAATGGGTAGCGTGCGGTCGTGGCGTTGATCGACCAGGTCAACGCGAAGCTCTCGAAGGCCGATCACGCGAAGGCGCTGAAGGTCCCGGTGTTCGTGACGTCGGCGAAGGCCGAGACCACGGACTGGGCACCGATCGTCGAGGCGATCGATCCGAAGCTCGTGACCACGTTCGTGCCGACGACCGCCGGCCACCATGGGTCCAGCGCCCTCGTCCAGCCGGATGGAGCAGCCGGATGGAGATGCGTACTGGGCCGCGGTCACCCCGTTCTTGAAGAAGCTCCCCTAGCGAGAGAAGGAGGCTTGCTGGAAGCGCAGGCCGTCGAGCACCTGACCGACCCGCTCGCTAGAGAGCGTGCCGATGTGCTCGCCGAGTCTCGTCTTGTCCACCGACGTGATCTGCGAGACGACCACGACGCTCTGCTCTGGCAAGCCGCCTTCGCCAAGTTCGAGCAAGACGTTGCCCGGCTCGCTCGAGTGGTGGAGGTTCGTCCGATCCAGACCACGTCGCCTCGCCGGACCTCGACCACAGGCCGAGCGTGACTGGCAAGCCGCGTGAGGCGCACACATGTTTCACACGATTGCGACGCCTGTCCAACGACGAGCGCATCCTGCTCGGCAAGTGCTCGAGTGCGGCGCCCCGTAGCATCGGGTGCCAAGAAACCCGACTACCCGCCTAGCCGGCGACAGCGCGTCCCGCGAAATTCGCCGAATCCTGCGGTCTCGGGCCTGGTCTGGACCTTGCTCTACACCGCGACATGCGCCGCCTACTCTTCACCCTGCCCCTGCTCGCAGGCTGCGAGACGCGAAGCAACGTCGAGACCGCGTTTGCGTTCCTCCTGATCGTCGCCGGCATCGGCCGGTTGATGGTCGAGCGCGACTGACGCTACCGACTTTAAATCGGTAGCGTGTAGTCGCGAAAAAGACCTCTTGGCCGCCTCGACGGTCGGCAAGCCACCTACGTGGCTCGCCAAGCAACTCGCATCGGCGGTGCTGCGCATGCCATCGTCCAGCCCCACCCCGAAGAAGCCGCGATCACTGCGTTCGCGACCTCGCTCCGAGCGGCTCCGAGCGCAGGTGCCCGCTCCAGCCGCGACGCCGCAACACCGGATCGTGAAATCACATGACTGACTTCGCGGTCGACTCCAACAACTACCTCGTACTCGCGTACAAGCCGAACGATGACTCTTTCGTTCTCGACCAGTTGTCGCGGGTACAGCTGAAATATCAACTGGTCAAGGGCGAGCCGCGTGCGGCAGGCTTTCCCGAGGGCGTGACCCATACGGTCAGTAATGACTACCCAAGAGACATGGGTGTCCTCGATGTCTTTCGCTCCCCGAATCTCGTGTGCTTGATTTCCGAGCGAGTTCACCGGTTTCTTGTGCAGAGAGGCCTGAAGAACGTCGAGTTCCTGCCCGTCACGTTATTGAATCATCGCCAAAAACCAGTGGCGCCGTACTTCCTGCTGCACCCGACACATCCGGTCGATTGCCTCGACATGGTCGCCTCGGGCGCGAAGCCGGGCATAGGCGACAAGGCATATGTGGGCGACATCAACAGCATCGTGATTCAGCCCGAAAGGCTCGACCCGGAACTCCAGGTTCTCAAGATCAAGGGGATGTTCGATCACATCGTGTTCGGCCGCGACCTCGCTGCAGAAATCAGTGCGGCCGGCTTCACTGGGTTCGAGTGGATTGCTTTTCGCGACTTCCACCGCTCGTAGTCCCGTACGAGGCCGCCTTTCCGATGCAGGCTCTCGCGCCGCAATCTACGCGAGCCCCGTCGACGATACTCCGCGCTGGTCTACGCCGATTGGTTGCAAGAGCGCCACCTCGTCGAGTCGTCATCGGTCGAAGAGCGAAGCGATCGAGATCGCCGGCAAGATGGTCGCGGTCTAGGCGTTCGAGACGAGACCGACGACGACCGTGATGTTGTCGTCGCCGCCGCGATCGTTCGCGAGCGCGATCAAGGTCTCGGGCAACTTCCGGATCCACGTCATCGCCATGATCCGCTCGAGCTCGCCGTGCTCGATGTAGTTCGACATGCCGTCCGAGCACAGCAAAAAGCAATCGCCTGGCGACACCGTCACCGACTTCAGATCGGCATCGGCATCGCGCTCGAAGCCGATCGACTTGGTGATGACGTGGCGGAACTTGCTCTGCTTCGCCTCCTCGAGCGTGAGCGCGCCGATCTTCATTTGCTCGGCGACCCACGAGTGGTCCTCGCTGATCTGGCGGAGCTCGCCATCGCGAAACAGATAGCAGCGCGAATCGCCCGCGTGCACGAGGTGCGCTTTGCCGCCGTGCAATAGCAACGCGGTCAGCGTGGTGCCCATGCCGCGCAGCTCGGGCTTGGCCCATGCGTGCTCGAAGATCGCGCCGCTCGCGCGCCGCACGACACCGCGCATCACCTCGAGCGCGGGCGAGAACATCGCCGCGGTATCGGTGGCCGTCGGCTCGTTCGGCGCGGTAGCTGCCGCGTCATCGAGCGTGTCGGCCACCGCCACCATCTCCTCGGTGTTGCGCACGGTGCTGCCGCGATGCGACCACACCGCCGCATCGAAATCGCCGCGCGCCTCGGACAGCTCCTTGGCGAGCTGCTCGACCGCCATCCGCGATGCGGTCGCGCCACCTTGGTGGCCGCCCATCCCGTCCGCGACCGCGAGCACGCCGGTCTCCGGATCGACGAGGTAGCTGTCCTCGTTGCGTTCTCGCTTGCGACCGGGGTCGCTCTGGCCCCACGCCCAGAGCTTCATGAGCTTAGGCGTACTCCGCGCTTCGCTCGGAGATGTTGCCGTCCTCGCAGCGCAGCAGCTTGCCCTTGTTCTCGATCTTGGTCAGCAAGCTCACTGGGCGCGACCAGACCTTGGCCGCGTTGCGCAGCGTATCGCGCGCCTGGTTGGCATCGAGGTCGGTGCCCTCGTGGAGGTGCTTGAGCAGGAGCTCCGAGCGATTCTCGAAGTTCGCATCTTCGACGACGATCACCGGCTGGCCGCGGTTCGTGAGCATCTTCAAGAGCTGGTCTTTGACCTTCTTGAACTCCTTGCTCATGATCTCCCAGTTGCCGGAGCGCTCCTGGAAACCGAACGAGTAGAACTTCTGCTCGATGCAGAACTCCATCGTGAAGAACTCGTCGAGGAACGTGATGTCGTTGTAGAGCTTGCGAACCTCGAAGATCTTCGCGCGGCCGAGTCCGGTGCGCCGGTCCCAGTCCTTCTTCTGGTCCATCGAGTCGCACTCGTCCCACTCCTTACCGAACTGACCCTTGTTCCAGCGGTCCTCGATGTTGCGGAGCAGCTCGACACCGAGCTTGTACGGGTTGAGCTTGCCCGGCGAGGTCGCGAGGACCCCCGAGCACGCATCGGCGTAGTCGATGATCTCGGAGGCGTGGAGCGCCTTCTCGGTGAGGATCTTCGAGTGCCAGTACGTGGCCCAGCCCTCGTTCATGATCTTCGTCATCGCCTGCGGCGCGAAGTAATAGGCCTCGTCGCGCACGACCTCGAGCACGTCGCGTTGCCAGTGCTCGAGCGGCGCGTTCTCGATCAAGAACTGGAGCACGTCGCGCTGTGGCTGCTCGGGGAAGCGGTGCCGTTGCTTCTTGGCTTCTTCTTCCTTCTTCTTTTTTTGCGCCTCGAGGTACTCCGGCGGATTGATGAAGGAGTCCATGTACCCCTTCGAACGCAGCTTGCCGACCTCGGGCTCGGCTTCCTCGTCCGCGCGCTGCTGCTCGGGCGTGCGCGGCGGCCGCTGACGCACGATGTACGCGGACATCGGATCGATCAGGTTCTCGAGCGAGAGGCAGGTGTCGATGAACTCCTCGACGACGTCCTGGCCCCAGCGCGACATGTGCCGACGCACGCGCGAGGCGTGGTTCGCCATGCCGTCGATCATCTTGCGATTGGTCTTCGAGAAGTAATAGTTGTGCTTGAAGAAGTCGACGTGCGCGCAGACGTGCGCCATCACGAGCTTCTGATCGGTCGTCGAGTTGCCTTCGAGCAAGTACGCGTAGGCTGGGTTGGTGTTGATCACCATCTCGTAGATCTTCGACAGTCCCCACTCGTAGCTCTTCGAGAGCTGCTCGTAGTCCATGCCGAAGCGCCAGTGCGGGTAGCGCGTGGGGAAGCCGCCATACGCGGCGACCTCGTTCATCGTCTTGTAGTCGAGGACCTCGTAGAGGATCGGAAAGAAGTCCAAGCCGAAATCACGCGCGTGACCTTCGACCTCTTCCTGGATATCGCGGAGGTACGCTGGGAGCCGCGAGAGCGCGCTCGGCATCTACTTGCCCTTCCCGAGAAACTCCTTGATGGAGTCCATGATCGCGTCCTTGCCTTTGATCTCGCTGGTGACCACGCGCTCGTCCTCGTCGAAGTGCTCGGTCAGATCCTTGATGAACTGACCCGAGCCGTACGGCGATTCGACCTGGCCGTATGCGAAGAGATTGACCTTCGGCAAGACATCCTTCTTGAGGATCTCGACGCAGGTATGGGTGTCGTCGACCGACCAGTTGTCGCCATCGGAGAAGTGGAACGGATAGATGTTCCACAGCTCCGAGGGGTACTCGTCCTCGATCATCTTCGCGCACAGCTTGTATGCGGAGCTGATCATCGTGCCGCCGGACTCGCGGGTCCGGAAGAACGTATCGCGATCGACCTCCTTGGCCATCGCGTCGTGAATGATGTAGCGGCTCTCGATGCCGTGGTACTGCGAGCGCAGCCACGTATCGATCCAGAAGCTCTCGATCCGGACGATCTCCTTCTGCTCGTCGCCCATCGAGCCGGAGACGTCCATCATGTAGATGATCACCGCGTTCGACTGCGGCAGCGGCTCGGACTTCCAGGAGCGGTAGCGCTTGTCCTCGCGGATCGGCACGATCACCGGGTTCTTCGGGTCGTACGTGCCCATCGAGATCTGGCGCCGCATCGCCTGGCGGAACGTGCGGCGAAAGTGCCGCAGCGATTCGGGACCGACATTGCGAATGCCCGAGTACTTGTCCTTGTAGGCGACGACCTTCTCGGTGCCCTTCGGCTGGATCCGCGGGAGCTCGAGCTCCTCGCCCATGATCTCGGCGAGCTCTTGCACGCTGAGCTCGATATCGAGCAGGTGCTCGCCCGGGCGGTCGCCAGCTTCCTGACCGGTGCCCGGTTGCTCCTCACCCTGCCCGAGCGCATCGCCCGGCTCGCCCTTGCCCTGACCGACGCCGCCTTGCTGCTTGTCGCCGTGCTTGAACCTGGGGATGTCGACGGACGGAATCGGGATCGAGACCGTGTCCTTGCCCTTCCGCGCGATCATCTCGCCTTGCGAGATGTACTTGCGCAGGTTCTGTTTGATCTTCCCGCGGATGATCTGGCGGAACCGCCCGTGGTCGAGGTCGATCTTCTGGGACATGTTCGATTGCTCCCTACGCCACCACGTCCGCGGTTTCACCCCGCTCGTTGATGAAGCAGAGGCGACCGCCTTGGCGCTTCGTCCGCTGCACCATCTCGAGTAAGCCGAGGGCTCGAGAGATCACGCCGGTGTAGTCCTCGGTCTCGAGCTCGATGCACAACTTCGCGAGCAGCTCGGCCAACGTGTTGTTGAGCTCTACCTGAACCGTCCCTACACCTCTGGCATCATCACTCATTGGGACTCACGACTTGACGTCACCGCGCGCGAAGATCGACGCGACGAAGTTCAGGACGTCGGTCGCCGACACTTCGTCGTAGCCGAAGTTCTTGATCAAGCGCTGCTTGACCACGTCGATCTTTGCCTGCGTGTCGCGATCGACGACGCTCGACACCAGCGACGTCAGCTTGATCGAGTCCTTCTGGTCCTCGAACAACTTCGACTCGAGCGCCTTGTGGAGCCGCTCGTTGGTCTTGTAGTCGAACTGGCGACCCTCGATCGCGAGCGCGCCGATGTAGTTCATGATCTCGCGACGGAAATCATCCTTGCGGCTCTCCGGGATATCGATCTTCTCCTCGATCGACCGCATGAGACGCTCGTCCGGCTCTTCATCCTGGCCGGTGTACGGGTTCTTGACCCGCTCCTTCTGGGTGAACGCCTTGATGTTGTCGATGTAGTTCGCGCACAGCTTCGCGATCATGTCCTCGTCGGCGCTGATCGCGCGCTGGACCTCGTTCTTGACGATGTCTTCGTACTCTTGCTTGACGACCGAGAGCATCTCGCCGTAGCGCTTGCGCTGCTCGTCCGACGAAATCAACGAGTGACTGCGCAAGCCGCTCTCGAGCTCGTTCAACACCATGAACGGGTTGATCGCGCCATCGGCCTTGTCGCTGACGAGCGCGTTCGCGATCTTGTCCTGGATGTAACGCGGCGAGATGCCATCGAGGCCTTCGCGCTGCGCCTCCTTGCGGAGCTCCTTGATGTTGTCCTGGGTGAAGCCCGGCAACGTCTTGCCGTCGTAGAGCTTGCTCTTCTGGAGCAACGACAGCGAGTGCTTCTTCGGATCCTCGAGGCGCGTGAGCACGGCCCACAGCGCGGCGACGTAGAGCGTGTGCGGCGCGATGTGCTTGCCGACGCGGCCGTGCGAGAAGTCCTTCGTGTAGATCTTGACCTCTTCGGACACCTTCGTGATGTACGGGATATCGACCTTCACGGTGCGATCACGGAGCGCCTCCATGAACTCGTTGTTGAGGAGCTTCTTGTACTCGGCTTCGTTGGTGTGGCCGAGGATGACCTCGTCGATATCGGTCTGCGCGAACTTCTTCGGCTTGATCTTGCGCTCTTGCGTGGCGCCGAGCAGGTCGTAGAGGAACGCGACATCGAGCTTCAAGATCTCGACGAACTCGAGGATGCCGCGGTTCGCGATGTTGAACTCGCCGTCGAAGTTGAACGCGCGCGGATCGGAGTCCGAACCGAAGGTCGCGATCTTGCGATAGTTGATATCGCCGGTCAGCTCCGTCGAATCCTGGTTCTTCTCGTCCTTGGGCTGGAACGTGCCGATGCCAATGCGGTCCTGCTCCGAGAGCACGAGCCGCTTGACCTTGACGTGGCCCATCACCTTCTCGAAGTTGCCCGCGTAGTGCTTCATCAACTCTTTGAAGATGAGGCGGCAGGCCGGGTTCACATCGCCGGGGACCTTGACCTTGAAGTCGTCGTTGCCCAGGCCGAGCTTCGTGATCGTATCGGCGCGCCACTCGTGCGGGATGAGCCGCAGCGGCTCGTCGTGCATTGGCGACGGGAACACCTCCGAGCCACCGGCGAGCTCCTGGAGCGGGCCTGGCAGCGTCCAGTAGTACGTGTAGAGCGCGCCCTCGGGGGTGCGCGAGTAGTCCTCGATGCCCTTCTTCAACTGGCGCGCGATCGTCGACTTCGCCGAACCGACCGGGCCGTGGAGCAGGATGATGCGACGCTCGGTGCCGTAGCCCTGCGACGCGCTCTTCAACACGTTCATCAAGCGCATCAATGGAACGTCGAGGCCGAACACCGCATCGCGGCCGCCATGCGCGTCGTCCTTGAAGAACTTGTAGCGAACGAGCTTCTTCTTGTTGTCGATGTACTCCTCGACACCATGCGAGAGCACCATGTCGTAGAGGCGCTGATACGCGTTCCGCGTGACCTGCGGAGTCTTGCGCACCAGGTTGAGGTAGTCCTCGAAGCTGCCCTCCCACGACAGCTCTTTGTACGTCGCGTAGTTCTGCAACTCGGCGATCTGTCCCACCAGCGTCATGTCCGAAACGGTACCATGGTTGCGCAGTGTGGCGACCGTTACGCTGTGCAAACAACGTCGGTTGAATCGGTGGGGCTCCTCGGGAAACATGGTGCGTAGGGGGTTTTTCCTGATGCACCAAGCACTCTGTCTTAGCCTGATGTTTTTCGTCGCATGTGGTGGCTCGTCCACCGGCGACTCGGCCGGAAGCGGCACCAGCACACTGCTCGTGACCGGATCGGCCACGGCGACACCGCGGCTCGCGAATGCGAGCGCCGCGAACGACTTCGACACGAACTTCTCGGTCGTCGTTCAACGCGGCGGGCTCGAGGTCGTGTCGGGCTCGGTCACGTTGAAGGGGAGCACCACGACGGCGCTCACGTTCACGACGACGGGTGGCAACGGCCACTGGGAAGGCGCCGCGACCGGCTACGATCAGAGCTACGAGCTCGGCGTGACGAGCGGGACCGACGCGGTCTCCGGCGTCGTCGTCGAGGGCCCCGACATCCACGTGATCACCTCCCCGACCGCGGGAGCCTCGCTCGACTCGACGCTACCGTTCACCGCCACGTGGGATCGCGCGACGGCTGCAGATACCGCACGCGTGCAGGCTGGCGATGGCGGCAACGCGGTCGACGTACCTGACTCGGGCACGTATGCGGTCACCGCCGGCGTCTTGCATGCCGACAAGGATCAGGCGCGGACGAACACGCTCCGGATCACGCGCACCAACCGGATCTCGCCCGCTGGCGCGGTCACCGGATCGCAGTTCACGGTCGGCGTGATCAACGAGCTCGAAGTCGTCGCGGCGCCCTGTCCGAGCTGCTGATCACTTCTGATACTTGTCGACGTTGCGCTTGTGGTCTTCGAACGACTTCGCGAAGACGTGGTTGCGAGCGTCCTTCGCGACGAAGTACAGGAAGTCCGATCCGTCGGGCGCCAGCACCGCCTCCATCGAGCGCTTGCCGGGATTGGAGATCGGGCCTGGCGGCAGGCCCTCGTGCTCGTACGTGTTGTACGGGTTGTCTTTGTCGCGCAGCTGCGCGGTGTGGAGGCGGTCCTGGATGTTCCACGCCTGGCACGCGGCTGACTTCTGGACCGGGACTTCGCAACCGTAGCGAATCGTCGGATCGGTCTCGAGCCGATGGCTCTTGAAGTCCGAAAACGTGAGGCGGTTCATGAACACCTGCGCGATCCGCGGGCGCTCGGCCGGATCGACGGCCTCCTTCTCGACGATCGACGCCATCGTCAGGATGTCGTGGTCGCTCCACTTCATCTTCTCTTTGATCTTCGCGGCATCGCGACCGTGTACCGAGAGCAGGTCGTTCCAGACTTCCTGATGGCGCTGGATCAGCCGATCCATCACGACCGCGGGCTTCTCGCCGACCCGAAAGCTGTAGGTATCGGGGAACAGGTAGCCCTCCGCGGTCTCGCCGGGAATCGCATGCTTCGCGAGGAAGTCCTTGTCGCGCGCGATCACCTCGAGCTCTTTCGCGGTCGCGATCTTCTGCTTCTCGATCAGCGCGAAGTATTCCAGCATGTTCTTGCCCTCGGGCAGCGTGACCTTCGTGGTCACTTCCTTGACCCCGGCGATCAGGACCGCGAGGACCTGTGCCGGCGAGAGGTTGTCCTTGATGAGGTACTTGCCGGTCTTGACGTTCGTGGTGTCGCCTTCCCACATCGCGTACATCCGGAACCAGGTCGGCTTCGCGATCACGCCCTTGTCGGCGAGCATCTGCGCGATCGAGGGAAACGTCATCCCGGTCTTGATCTCGATCTCGACATCGCGACCGGCACCTTCGTGCTGCGCATCGGGATACGCGAGCGCGCGATGCGCGAAGTACCCACCAATGGCGAGCGCGATCACGACCGATCCGATCACGACCGCGAGCGCGACTCTGAACGAGCGCTTGGACATCCGAGTGATCTATATCCCGCTCTTTGCCTGCGCGTGCCATCGCGCGAGCCAGCCCGTGAGGATCAGGGCGGCGGCTTGCGCATCGATCACTTCTTTGCGCCTGGCGCGTGACAAATCGGCATCGAGCAGCACGCGTGTCGCTTCCGCGGTCGAGAAACGCTCGTCCTGCTCGTGGAATTTCAGAGAACTCGGGAGCCGCTCGCGCAGCACCTCCATGAATTGCTGCACCCGGCGGGCTCGGTGCCCGACCTTGCCCGACAACTCGAATGGCATTCCGACAACGAGGTCGGTGATGTCGCGTTCACTGACGACTGTTTGGATCGCCGACACATCTGTCGCCGTTCCGGCGCGCGCGATCGTGCCGATCGGGTGCGCCGCGATGTGCGCGTCGTCCGTCACCGCCAGGCCGATCGTTTTTTGGCCCACGTCGAGGCCCAGCGCTTTCACAGCAGAGACTTGGGCCCAAAAATAAAGGCCCTGCAAGGGGGATTGCAGGGCCTTGAGCGCAGATCGAACGAACTACTAGTTGCCTCAAGCAGTGGGGGAGATTGGCGGGGATGAGGGGGAGGGGAACCGCTAATCATCTGCCGAGTCGAAATGTTCGCTCGTTCGTCGCGCGTTGGATTCGATTTTCAGAACCAGAGCAGCCCGTCGGTAATTCCTTCCTTCGAAGGTGGCTGTTGTTACGGTCGATGCTGCCTGGTTGCACAGATACAGGAGCACGTTCGGTGCCATCTCGAGATTCGAGATCGACGACCAAAAAACGAGCGGTTAGCGACGACGATTCTTCAGCCGGCGACTACTTCTGTCACCGTGGGTTCTCGGGTGTGGCCAGTCTGGTGGCCACCCGTTGATCACCGTTCAGCGTCCGACGACCTATTCGTAACGTTTGTTGCGCAAGTAGTTCTCAGGCAACCGCGGGCTCGAGGATCTCGAAGTAGCGGTACGTGAGATCGAGAACGGCGGCGGCGCCGAACGGCAGGGGCTCGTTGCGATCACCGTGGCCAATCGGGGCACCGGTCGCGGCCGGCGTCCCCGCGGCGCGCAAGCGCTCGAGCACGGTGGCGAGCGCTGCGCCTTGGGGATCGGGGACACCGGTCGCCGGGTTGGGATCGGTGCAGCGCGTGAGATCGCCGACGATCACCGCGCCGGGTTTCGCGAGCTCGCCGGCGAGCATGAGATGCGTCAGGTAACGATCCAGCTCGTACGGCTTCTCCCCGACGTCTTCGAGCACCGTGATCGATCCGCGGAGCGGCAGCGCCCATGGTGTGGCGACGAGCATCGAAACGAGGGTGAGGTTCGCGGCGAACAGCGGCCCCTGCACGTGAGCGTGCTCCGTGCTCGCGAGCGGCCAACGCCGAACGCCGAGCGGCGTCGGGTCGGTCAGCATGGCGATCGTCTGCGCGATATCCGATTCCGGAAGGCTCGCCATCTGCACCCCCATCGGACCGTGGATGCCGCGCACGCCCGCGGCGTGGGCCCACGACAGGAGCGCGGTCGCGTCGCTGAACCCGACGATCGGTTTCGGATCGCGGCGCAGGATGTCGGGATCGAGCAGCGGCAGGATCCGCGTGAGGCCGTAGCCACCGCGCGCGAGCAGGATCGCGCGAACATCCGGATCGGCGAGCATCGCCATGAGCTCGGCGGCGCGGACCTCGTCTGACGCGGCGAGGTAGCTCGGCGTCTCGGGCGCGCGTGGTGCCGTGATCGAAGGCGCGAGCCGGAGCGCGAACGCATCGCCGAGCCGCGCCAGTCCGGTGCGCAGCTTGTCGAGCTTGACCGGCCCTGCGGGGGCGACGATGCCGATCGTCTGGCCGCGCACGACCCGCGGTGGGATCACGGCGGACATCTAGCGCCGCTTGCGCTTCTTCTTCGCACCCGCCGGACCCGATTCCGGCGCCCCTTCGTCGTCGTCGATCTTTTGTTCGGTGATGATCGGAATCGGCCCGCTCGCCGACATCGGCTCGAGCCCCAACGCGACGAGATCCACGGCGTCCATCGCGATCGTGCGCTTGCCATCGTCGACGATCCTCATGTTCGGCTGCGAGTCGCGCGCGGCCTCCATCACGGGCATCACGGGGATGACCTGCGTGTCCTTCTCGCCGGCTTCGATGGGCATGTCGATCGGCTCCTCGAGCTTGGACGGATCGATCGCATCCTGCACCGCGGTGTTGCGACCGTCATCCATCAACTCGGGCACGCCGCCCGACGTCGAGCCGCGCTTGGGTCGCACCATGCCGATCGGTGGTGCGGCATCGGCCTTCACGAGATCGGGCAGCTCGGCCCTCGCCTTCCACCATGTCGCGAGCTCGCCTTCGAGGCGCGGCCGCAGCGTCATGCCCGCGACGGCATCACTATTCGCGACCTGCTCGCGGACCTCGGTCACCGTCGCTTCGAACAGCGTACCGTCCTCGATGGTCAGGCCGAGTGAGGTGCCTACCGGCATCGGCGCCGCGAATTCGACGTACGCCGTGCTCGGACGGATCTGGGTCAACTTCACCCGTCGCCCGAGCGACAAGCCGCGATAGCTGAGATCGATGTAGGGGCTCTCGGATGCCATGGCTCATTCTATACTCCGCGCCGTGGGCATGCTCGACCGCTTGAGGCAGTTCCGTGGGGCGGTCACCAGCGACGACATCGCGAGTCGCACGCGCGCGCTCGTCGTGCGCGACAACGAGTTCGGCTTCGACCCATTCGGGATGTCGCGCGAGCACCTCGGCACCGCGATGACCGTCGCGCGCTTCTTGTATCGCCACTACTTCCGCGCCGAGGCTTTCGGGATCGAGAACCTGCCGAGCCAGGGCCGCGTCGTGATCGTCTCGAACCACTCCGGCCAGCTCCCGTTCGATGCGCTCGTGATCGGGAGCGCGTGTTTTCTCGAGCCGCCCCAACCGCGGCTCGTGCGCGCGATGGTCGAGTTCTTCGTGCCGACGATCCCCTTTGCTTCGTACTTGTTCGCGCGCTGGGGCCAGATCACCGGCACGCCAGAGAATTGTCGGCGCCTGCTCGCGGCCGATGAAGCAGTGCTCGTGTTTCCGGAAGGTGCGCGCGGCATCTCGAAGCCGTTCTCGAAGCGCTACCAGCTGGCGGAGTTCGGCACCGGCTTCATGCGGCTCGCACTCGAAGCGCGGGCCCCGATCGTTCCGGTCGCCGTGATCGGCGCGGAGGAGCAAGCTCCCGCGGTCAACCTCGAGAGGCTCGCGAAGCTGCTCGGCCTCCCTGCCCTGCCGCTCGTGCCCTATCCACCGTTCGTCGCGCCGCTGCCACTGCCGGTCAAGTACCGCGTGTACTTCGGCGAGCCGATGATGTTCACCGGCGATCCCGATGACGATGATGACGTGCTCGCCGACAAGGTGAAGACGGTGCGTCACCGCATCCAGGGCATGATCCACCAGGGACTCGCGGGGCGAAAACATGTCTTCTGGTGAGCGTTCCAAGAAGATCGTGATCACCGGGATCAGTGGTCGGCTCGGGCGGATCGTCGCGCGGCGCCTGCACCACGAGCTCGGCTGGAAGATCGTCGGCCTCGATCGTCGACCGATGCCAGGTCGGCCCAAGGACATCGAGCTCCACGAGGTCGATCTCCGCAGCAAGAAGGCACGCGACGTGTTCCGCGATGCCGATGCGCTCCTTCATCTAGGAGTGATGCACGATCCGCGTGCGCGCGCGCAGCAGCTCTACGCGTGGAACATCACGGGGACGACGAAGCTGCTCGAATATTGCCAGGCGCACGCGGTCGCGAAGGTCGTGCTATTGTCATCGGCCAACGTCTACGGCCCGCGGCCCGACAACCCGCAGTTCCTGACCGAGGACGCGCCGCTGCTCGCTGCTCAGCGCTTCCCCGCGATGCGAGATCTGGTCGAGATCGATCACCTCGTCTCGACCTTCCTGTGGCGCGCGCGAGAGACCGAAACCGTGGTGCTTCGTCCGGTCCACATCGTAGGCCCGGTCCACAACGCGCCCTCGAACTACCTCCGGATCGCGCGGCCACCGATGTTGCTCGGCTTCGATCCGATGATCCAGCTCGTTCACGTTCACGATGTTGCCGAGGCGATCGTGCAGGCGCTCGCGCCAGGTCGCCGCGGCATCTACAACATCGTGGGTCCCGGCGAACTGCCGCTGTCTGCCATCCTCCGCGAGCTCCATCGCGAGCCGCGCCGGATCCCGCACCCGATCGCGTCGGGGTTGTTGAAGCTCGCGTTCACGCTCGGGCTGTCGAGCTTTCCGGGAGCGGAGCTCGATTTCATCCGCTACGTCTGCATGGTCGATGGCCGGCGGGCCGCGGCCGAGCTGGGCTTTCGGCCCCGTTTTGGACTGAGGGAGACCATCCGCGCAGTGGATGAAGCGGCGTGATAACGGACGTCAAAACCGCCGTTTGCCATCTCGATCCGTATCTTCGAGCCACAGCGACTGTAGCCGGATGTTCACAGCGAAACATTCTCGGGGTCGCTCCCGAGATCGCGATGAATCGACCGATTACGGCAACCATGTACACGACGAGCCTGTCAGACTGCCCGGACCCTCGATTTTCCGGGCATTTTTGTCAGAGTTCGGACGCCCCTTCCCAAAATCCTGACTCCACGTGTCTCTACGTTAATGAATTCTCAAGCAGTTCGATCCCTTCGCCACAATGGCACGCCGGCTGCTTAGCTTTGGTTCGCACGCTTCTCACGGCCGTCACCCCAAGGACTATTTCAACATGACGCTCACGCCTCTCCGATCCCTCTCGCTGCTGGTTGCCGCCGGCGCTCTCAGCACGCTCGCCGGGTGCGACCTGTACTTCGGCAATCACCAGGGCAACGGCGACTCCTGGACCTATTGCGGTTCGGATGGCCAGTACAACTGTTACGGCGACAGCTGTGAATGGGTGAGCTCGACCTGCACCTCGGACGGTGGTTCGGGTTGGGGCTCGGGCGGCGGCTCGGGCGGTGGCTCGGGCTACCAATGCGGCTCGAACACCGACTGCGCCGCGGGCTGCTACTGCACCACGAGCAACACGTGTGAAGAGGGCGGCTTCTGCGCCACGAACGCGGACTGCGGTCCTGGTTACACCTGCGATACGCAACGCTCGTCCTGCGAGCCGACCACCGTTCCTACCTGCACGTCGAACGCCGACTGTACCGGTGCGGGTCAGTTCTGTGACACGACCTCGAGCACCTGCCAGACCGGCGCATGCGCGTCGGCCACGACCATCAACACGACGACCTGCACCACGGCAGCGCCGGTGTGCCCGACGGGCCAGAGCCCGGTCGCCTACAATGGTTGCTTCACGGGCACCTGCGAAGCGACGGCCTCGTGCTCGCCGGCCGCGGGTTGCAAGTACATCAACGACGAGAACCTCTGCCTCGCCGACAGCTCGTGCAACGCCTCGTACACCGGCCTGAACTGCCACGACTCGGGCAACAACGCCTGTCACTCGGGCCAGACCGGGTGCACGTGTGAATCGTTCGTGTTCGCGGCCTGCGCCGACGCTCAATAGTGAGCACGCCGGGACGTCCCGGCGCTTTGTCACCGAAGTAGCGTGCTGAACGAGGTGGGTCGAAAGACTCGCCTCGACGCGTTTTTACGAAAATGGGTATGGTCGGGCATGGGGTTCGAGTTTTCGGAGACGATGGCGGGGACGGCGGAGTGGAGCAACGAGCCGGGGAAGCGGCAGCCGTTCCGCTTCGATATCACGGCGCACGCGACGTCGACCCGCGAGCACCTGAGGACCGGGCTCGCGACGATCCGCGGGACGGTCTACGCGCCGCCCGTGACGAGGGCCGGGCCCGCCGAGGGCACGATCGAGATCCGCGTGGTCGGGAAGAAGATCATCCGCTACGCGCTCGGGTTTTTCGGCGATGACGGCCAGCACTACGAGCTCGTCGGCCAGAAGGACATCTCATACCTGCATCCATTCGCGAGCTTCACGCTGCTCCCGGCGGAGATCCTCGATGCACAACGACGTCGCGTCGCGACCTGCGAGACGCGCTTCGACCTGCGCAGGCACTGGTGGAGCTTCTTGCGGAGCTTTCGACCTGCCTGATTCTCCAGGTTCCACGAGGGGTTTTCGTGAACACGTGGTAAGAACCGCGACGCCCCTCCGGCGGATATCTCCATGGGATTGATTCAAAAAATCTTCGGTAGCAAGAACCAGCGCGAGCTGAAGAAGCTGGAACCCATCATCGCCAGCATCGCGGCTCTCGAGCCGAAGATGAAGGCAAAGAATGATGCCGAGCTGCGGGGCGTGACCGCCGAGCTCAAGCAGAAGCTCGACAACGGCGCGAGCCTCGATGACATCCTGGTCGACGCGTTCGCCGCGGTGCGTGAGGCCGGTGTCCGCGCGCTCGGCATGCGCCACTACGACGTCCAGATGGTCGGCGGACTCGTGCTCCACCAGGGTCGGATCGCCGAGATGCGAACCGGCGAAGGCAAGACGCTCGTCGCGACCCTGCCCTGCTACCTCAACGCACTGACCGGCAAGGGTGTCCACGTCGTCACGGTCAACGACTACCTCGCCCGGCGCGATGCCGAGTGGATGGGCCAGCTCCACAAGTTCCTCGGGCTCGACACGGGCACGATCGTCCACGGTCTCGACGACTACGAGCGCCAGCGTTCGTACAACTGCGACATCACGTACGGCCAGAACAACGAGTTCGGCTTCGACTACCTCCGCGACAACATGAAGACCTCGCCGGACCGCATGGTCCAGCGCGGGCAGAACTACGCGATCGTCGACGAAGTCGATTCGATCCTCATCGACGAAGCGCGCACCCCGCTGATCATCTCCGGCGCCGGCGAGGAGTCGGGCGACAACTACGTCAAGATCGACCGCCTGATCCCGCGCCTCAAGCGCGAGGTCGACTACACGGTCGACGAGAAGGCGCACTCCGCGATGCTGACCGACGACGGCGTCGAGAAGATGGAGAAGCTGCTCTCGGTCGACAACCTCTACGCCGCCGCGAACATCCAGCTCGTTCACCACGTCAACCAGGCGCTCCGCGCCCACACGCTCTACAAGCGCAACGTCAACTACCTCGTCGAGGACTCGAAGGTCGTCATCGTCGACGAGCACACCGGCCGCAAGATGCCGGGCCGGCGCTGGAGCGATGGGCTCCACCAGGCGATCGAAGCCAAGGAAGGCGTCACCGTCGAGGAAGAGAACCAGACCATCGCCACGGTCACGTTCCAGAACTACTTCCGGCTCTACAAGAAGCTCTCCGGCATGACCGGCACCGCCGATACCGAGGCGGCCGAGTTCCACCAGATCTACAAGCTCGACGTCACCGTCATCCCGACGAACAAGCCGATCACGCGCAAGGACTTCTCCGACCTCGTCTACAAGAACGAAGCTGGCAAGTTCCGCGCGGTCGCGCAGGACATCGAGGATTGTTACAAGCGCGGCCAGCCCGTGCTCGTCGGCACGGTCTCGGTCGAGAAGTCCGAGGTCGTCGCGAACTTCCTCAAGCAGAAGAACCTGCCGTTCAACGTGTTGAACGCGAAGCACCACCAGCGGGAGGCCTCGATCGTCGCGCAGGCCGGTCGCAAGAGCGCGATCACGATCGCCACGAACATGGCGGGTCGTGGCACGGACATCTTGCTCGGCGGTAACCCAGAGGCGATGGCGAAGGACGCGCTCGAAGAAGAGAAGGCCAAGCTCGTCGAAGAAGCGTCGAAGGCGAAGCCGAACGAGAGCGACGAGACCAACGGACCCTACCGTGGCTCGAGCCAGCCGGACTTCGACGAAGCGAAGCGGCTCAAGGAGCTTGTCGTCGAGTTCAAGGCGCAGTGCGAGGCCGAGAAGCAAGTCGTGCTCTCCGCAGGCGGGCTCAAGATCGTCGGCACCGAGCGCCACGAATCGCGCCGCATCGACAACCAGCTGCGTGGTCGCGCGGGTCGCCAGGGCGATCCGGGCTCGTCGCGGTTCTACCTGTCACTGCAGGACGATCTGCTCCGGATCTTCGGCCTCGACAAGATGTCGGGGTTGATGGAGCGGTTGGGCCTCGAGGAAGACGTGCCCATCGAATCGCCGATGGTCTCGCGCTCGATCGAGAACGCGCAGAAGAAGGTCGAGGGCCGCAACTTCGATCAACGCAAGAACGTCCTCGAGTACGACGACGTCATGGACCAGCAGCGCAAGACCATCTACGCGCTGCGCCGCCAGGTCCTCGACGGTCGGTACCACCCGGAGCCTTCGAAGGAAGAGGCCGAGGCCGGCATCGTGCCCGAGCCGGTGAAGGAGTCCGGCGATTGGACGCCGGCGAGTCTGCGTCCCGATCTCGAGCCCAAGGTGGCCGAGATGATCAAGGTCATCAAGGAGAAGATCGCCGAGCGCGACGCGGCGATCGCTCGAGGCGAGAGCCCCGGCGATACGCGTCCGGGTTGGCGAGTGTTGCGCGCCGAAATCTGGCGCCAGTACGGCACGCTGCTCGACATCGAGAAGGCGTACGACGGAGACGAGCAGGCGCTCGTCACGATGTGTACCGACGGGGTCGTCGCGTCGCAGATCCAGCAGCGCGAGCGGCTCTACGATCTCGCGCACGCGCGGCTCGCTGGCGTGCTCGACGAGGTCCTCGATCCCGAGAAGGTCGAAGACGAGTGGGACTGGGATCAGCTCGAGGACGCGCTGACCGAACAGTTCAACATGAAGATCGAGACCAACCCCGCGACGCCCGACGAAGCGGCAGGCGAGATCTGGCCGAAGATCGAGAAGAAGCTCAAGGAGCGCGAAGAGGAGCTGTCGCGCGCGTGGCTGCTGTACTTCCAGCGCCACTTCTCGCTCGAGGAGATCGATCAGCAGTGGATCGAGCACCTCAAGACGATGGATGCCCTGCGTGAAGGCATCGGCCTCCAGGGCTATGGCCAGAAGGATCCCAAAAAGGAATACAAGAAGGCCGGCTTCTCGATGTTCACCGAGATGATGAACAGGATCCAAGAGAACACCATCCAGAAGGTGTTCCGCGTCCAGATCCAGAAGGATGAGTCCAAGTCGGTTCCCGCGGTCGCCGAGAAGGAGCTCAACGACCTCGTCGAGCGCGGCGTCGCCGACAAGAACGAAGACGCGGACGAGATCGCCGCGCAGACCGGCCACAAGGCGCGCACCGCGGGCGATGGCGCGACCACCGCACCGGTCAAGCGCGAGCGGCCCAAGGTGGGGCGCAACGATCCGTGCCCGTGCGGCTCGGGCAAAAAGTACAAGAAGTGCCACGGTAAGGACGAAGAGACCGCGGCGTCCGAGTAACGCCGAGCTCCGCAGCCCGGCTCCTTCACGGCGACGCTTTGCGTCAACCGAAGTCGTTGAAATTTAAAACAAAGGGCGATTGAAATTCGCCTGCAGTCGGAGCAATGCTGCGCGCATCCACATGCGCATTGGCGTCCCCAAAGAGATCAAGACTCAAGAGTATCGCGTCGGCATGACCCCGTCCGGCGTTGCCATCCTCACGCAGCGCGGGCACACCGTGTTCGTCGAGCAAAACGCGGGCGCGGGCTCCGCGATCCCGGACGATCAGTACGTCAAGGCCGGCGCGAAGATCCTGCCGACGGCGGACGAGGTCTGGGGCCAGGCCGATATGATCGTGAAGGTCAAAGAGCCGATCGCGCCGGAGTTCCCGCGGATGAAGAAGGACCTGCTCCTCTTCACGTATCTGCACCTCGCGGCCGCGCAAGAGCTCGGTAAAGAGCTGCTCAACCGCGGCGTCAACGGCGTCGCCTACGAGACGCTCGAGCCCACGCCTGGCGATCTTCCGTTGCTCACGCCGATGAGCGCCGTCGCGGGTCGCATGTCGGTGCAAGCCGGCGCGACGTACCTCGAGCGCGAGCGCGGTGGCAAGGGCGTGCTCCTCGGCGGCGTGCC
>JANXOP010000441.1 GCA_025357755.1 Kofleriaceae bacterium
CGGGCGGGACCGCGGTCGCCTCGAACGTGATGAACAACCTGCCGGCCGCGCTCATGGCGCGCAGCACGCTGACCGCAATGCACGCGGCGGGGACGCTGCCGCTCGGGGCACTTCTGGGCGCCGATATCGGGCCGATGGTCATGCCGTTCGGTTCGCTGGCAACGATCTTGGTGATTTCGGTGGCCCGCCGGGACGGCGTTCAGACGAACGTAAGCGGCTTGATTCGCATGGGTCTTTGGATGACCCCGGTGATCCTCGCGGCGGCCCTGGGCGCACTCTGGCTCGCTGAAATGCTCGGTCTCATGTAGCTCTCATCTACAGTCCGTCATGGTTCGGCCCAAGAGATGCGCGCGCTTGTTGTCGAAGATTACACGCCGGTTCGAACGGCCGTTCGGGATGGTCTCGCGGAGAACGGCTACGCCGTCGATGTCGCCAGCAATGGCGAAGACGGGCTGTGGCTCGCCGAGCAGAATCCGTACGACGTCGTCGTGCTCGACGTGATGCTGCCGCAACTCGATGGCCTCGAGGTCCTGCGCCGGTTGCGCGCGAAGGGGTCGAAGGTCGCGGTGCTCCTCCTCACCGCCCGCGACACGGTCGAGGACCGGGTGACCGGACTCGATAGTGGCGCGGATGATTATCTCGTCAAGCCGTTCGCGTTCACCGAGCTGCTGGCGCGCGTACGCACGCTCGTGCGGCGCCGCTACGACGTCAAGGATCCCTTGCTGCGGGTCGACGACCTCGAGATCGATACCGTCAAGCGCCGGGTCCGACGCGGCGAGAGCTCGATCGCGCTGTCGCCACGCGAGTATGCGCTGCTAGAATACTTCGCGATGCGCGCGGGCCAGCTCGTCACGCGCACCGATATCTGGGAGCACGTCTACGATTTTCGCTCCGACGCACAATCCAACGTCGTCGACGTCTATGTCAGCTACCTGCGCAAGAAGCTCGGCCAGCCCGCGCTGATCCACACCCGGCGTGGCCACGGATACGTGCTCGGTGGTGATCCGTGAGCTCGATCCGGACACGTCTCGTCGTCGGGACGATGTTCGCCGTGATCGCGGTGTTCGCGGCAGTCGGACTGGTCGTTACCCGGCTGACCGGCATCTCGTTGCGCACCGAGTTCGACGACGCGCTGATGATCCATGCCCAGGCGCTCGCCGCTCAGATCGACGAGGACGATGGCAAGCTGACCAGCGAGATCGATCCCAAGTCGATCGAAGCAAACGAGGCCTTCGAGGTCTGGAGCAAGGGCTCCGTGCTCGCGAAGTCGGCTTCGCTCGGCACGCGCGACCTCGTCGCCGCAGGCTCCACGCGCGAGATAAGTGCGATCATGCTCGGCGTCCAGCCGGCGCGGCAGATCACGCTGCGCACCGAGGCGCGGATCGAGGACGCGCACGATGAAGCGCCCGCGCGAGTAAAGCCGGTCGGCGCACCGATCACCGTGGTGTTCGCGCGCACGACGACCGCCGTCGATGCGACCTCGACCAAGATCGCGGGTGTGATGATCGGCGTTGGCATCGCCGGTGTCGTGGTCTGCCTCGTCTTGTTACTCCTCGTGGTGCACCTCGGCCTGCGGCCGATCCGCGCGCTCGCGGCCACGATCGCCGGGATTCGTGAGGCCGATCTTTCCGCGCGCGTGGCCAAGGCGACGAGTGCGACCGAGCTGGCCCCGATCGCGGAGCGGCTCGACGAGATGCTCGGGCGGCTCGCCGCCGCGTTCACGCGCGAGCGCGAGCTCACCGCCGAGGTCGCGCACGAGTTGCGCACGCCGCTCGCCGGGTTGCGCGCCACCATGGAGCTCGCGCTCGATCGCGAGCGGCCGGCGGAACGCTATCGCGCCGCGCTCGAGCAATCGCTCGCGATCACGCTTCAGACCTCGCGCGTCGTCGAGTCGCTGCTCTCGCTCGCGCGGCTCGATGCAGGCCAGGCCTCGCTCGATGCCACGCCGATCGATGTCGACCAGCTCGTGCGCGATGCGATCGCGACGATCCACAGCCGCGCGGTCGAGCGCCGGATCCAGGTCGTCACGGAGCTCGATGCGGTCACGCTCACGACCGATCACGACAAGCTGCGCGTCGTCGTCACGAATCTCCTCGACAA
>JANXOP010000053.1 GCA_025357755.1 Kofleriaceae bacterium
GGCGACCCCGGGGTCGAGCTGGTCGGTGATGATGTCGCGATCGAACAACTCTCACCGGTCGCGAGCAGCGACGGCTCCTGCCTCGAGTTCTCGATGATCGCGAATATCGAGAGCACCGCCCAGGTCACGCTCAACCTCGACATCTTCGGCGACGGCAGTATCGAACATAGCGAGACCATCCCGACCTCGAACTGGGCGCTGCTCACGTTCGAGCTCCCGATCCAGGGCGTCTACGGCGGGATTCGCTTCGAGCTCGCGAAGGTCGGGACCGGCAAGGCCGTGCTAGCGCAGATCGGTGCGAGGGTCGTCGACGCAGCGAAGTGCGATCACTTCGCGCCCGCGGTCGCGGCGCACGCGCCCGACGGTGCGCCGTGTGGGGGCGGAGCGGACTGCGCGAGCGGGCTGTGTAGTGACGTTGCCGGCATCTCTCTGACTGGCACGTGTGCGGGCTGCACCGAGGGTTCGTGCGGGAGCGGCGAGAGCTGTGGCTACGGTCCGCCGGTCTCGCCGGTGCGCGTGGTCCCCATGGAGTGCGTCGCCAAGGCTGCGAAGGCCCTCGGCGAGACGTGCCTGAAGAGCTCGGAGTGCGCGTCGAACATCTGCAGGGCCGCATCGAGCTACGGCTTCGGAGCGTGCTCGAGCTGCACGAGCGATTCGGACTGCGCCGCCGGGCAGAGCTGTGGCCTTGCCTGGGGGGTCAACGACCTCGGCGCGACGATCGCGCAACCGTTCGTGTGCGCACCGTTGCAGCACGTGCTGGCGCCAGGCACGGCGTGCGCGTCGAACGAAGATTGTGCGTCGAGCGTGTGCGTCGGCACCGAGCGCAAGCAGTGCGACGATGGTCGCGCCTGTGCGACCGCTGCGAACTGTCCCGTCGCCAGCGACTTGAAGAGTGGCCCCTGCACGACCGTCGGCATCCAGGGTGGAAGCTGTCAATAATCCACAGACTGCGTATCGCACCCACGGGCCTGCGCTCGTGCGCAAAGCGGAACGCATGCTGCGCAGCCGCGAGGACGCGATCGACGTCGTCCACGCGCTGTTCACCGAACTCATCCCGCGTTGGAGCTCTGCTGTGGACCTCCCTTACCTCTATAAAGCGACGACGAATCGCTGCTGTAATCTCCTCCGAGATCGCGGCACGCGTGCTCGCTTGCTCGAGCGCGAGCAGCAGCTCGCGGCGCCGGTTGGCCGCGTCCGTCTCGATGACGAGATCGTCGGGCTCGGCCTGATCGCGGCGCTGACCGAGAAGCTCGACGAGGCGCATCTGCAAGTGCTGGTCGCGCGCTTCATCGACGACATGACCCAGGACGAGATCGCCGACCACCTCGGCCTCTCGCGCAAGACGATCGGCAAGCGGCTCGATCACATTCGCGACACCGTGACCGCACTGCGGGAGGCCGCATGATCGCGTGTATCAGCGAACCGATCTCGTGGCCGCGGCTCGAGCACTTCGCTACGCGCAACGAGGATCCGACGGTCGCCGCGCACCTCGCGCAGTGCGCGGCGTGTGCGCGGTGCCTGACCGAGATCACGGGCGACCTGGTCGCGTTGCCGCCGCTCGTGGTTGCCGCGCCGAAGCCGCGCGTACGGTCGTGGTGGTTCGCGGTGCCCGTGCTCGCGGCTGCCGCGATCGCCGTGATGGTGCTGCGCCCGAAACCTGTCGCGCAGCTCGATCGGTTGCCCTACGTCGCGACGATCAAGGGCACGGGCGAGGTCACGCTCGGCCTCGTGCGCGAACGTGCGGGCGTGATCGTCGAGGATGCGACGACGTTCGCGCCCGGTGATCGCTGGAAGGTCGTCGTCACCTGCGCACCGGGGCACTCGACCTGGCTCGAGGTCTCTGTCGTCGAGCTCGATGGAGCTGGCTCGACGGCACGCGCGGATCATCCGCTCGCGCCAACCCAGCTCGCGTGCGGCAATCGCGTCGTGATGCCGGGTGCGTTCGAGCTCACCGGTCACGCCGCGAACACGATCTGCGTGCGGGTCAGCGACGTCGAAGGCACGCAGGCGGGTTCCCTGGCTGGCCCCGACGTCGCGTGCCTCACGGTCACGCCGGAGTAGCGTTACTTCGCGCCGACCGCGGCGAGCCAGATCGCGGCCGTCGCATCGGGACCGACCGCGGCGAACACGTACGCACCGTGCTCCCACTCGACGACCCGGAGCTCGCCCTCGCGCCTTTCGCTGTGCTCCGGCGCGATCCGCGCCGCGACGCCGACCACGTACGTCACGTCATCGCTGCCGATCCGGAACCGGATCAACGCGGCGTGGCGATCGAGCACTTCGATCCGGCTCGCGCCGATGGCTTGCGCGACGGGCAGTGGCGCATCCTTGCCCGCGGCACCGACGAGCAGGCCGTGTAGCTCGCTCGCGCTCGGTGCCGGAAGATCCCACGCGGGCGGTACACGATGATGGACGAGCGCTTCGTGCGCGAGCACGTCGTGGCGCGCCGGAAACACCTGATAGATCGTGACCACGAGGCCGACGAGCACCGACAGCGTGAGCAGGAGCGAGACCGAGACGCGACGATGCCGCGGCGGCGGCGGCGTGACGACAGGATCGTCGCCCTCGATGGGGCCGGTCTGATCTGCTTCGACGAGGTAACTCATAGCGATGGTGCGCGACCGAACCGTCGCACGAACTCGGCCAGCAATTTGGCATGGAACGCCGCGAGATCGACATCGCGATCGCCCTCGAGATCGAGATGTCGGCACCACAGGCCGCGATCGGCGTGGCTGGCCGCGAGCGCCGTCACCATCGCGACCGCGTCGAGGGAGTGCTCGTAGTGAACCATCGCGCTCTTGCCGCTCGGATAGTCGATCAGGCCCACGGCGACCCGCAGCTGAAGCACGCTCTCGCCGGCCGGCACGCGGGTCGCGGCGGCGGAGAGCGGGTACCACGGGCAAAACCTCACGCCAGTAAGGTAGCGTCTCTGCGATGGCGAGCGACCGATTGATCCAGGGAGACGCGTTCGCGGTGGCCGCCGGAATGCCCGCAAAGGGCCTCGATGCGATCTATATCGATCCCCCATTCGGGACCGGTGCCGTGCAACGCGGCCGCGGCCACAGCTACGTCGATCGCGCGGACGATCCGACCGCATTCGTGGCGTGGCTCTCGCCGCTGCTCGTCGATAGCCGACGCGTCCTCGCAGACACCGGCTCGCTGTTCGTGCATCTCGACTACCGCACGATCCACTACGTGAAGGTCGAGCTCGATCGGATCTTTGGTCGCGATCAGCTCGTGAACGAGATCGTGTGGTGCTACTCGGTCGGCGGCAAAGGCCGGCGCGGGTTCGGCCGCAAGCACGACACCATCCTCTGGTATGCCCGAACCGAGAGCTGGGCGTTCTACCCCGATGCGATCCGGGTACCCCGCCGCGGTGGTTCGCACATGCGCGTGATCGCGACCGCCGAGGGGCCGGTCCAGGAGAAGACGGACAAGAAGACCGGCCGGGTATATCGCTATCCGGTCGCCGCGGGCAAAGTGCCCGAAGACTGGTGGACCGACGTCGAGACGCTCAACCACTCGGATGCCGAGCGCACCGGCTGGCCCTCGCAGAAGCCGGAGAGGCTGATCGCGCGCATTTTGTGCGCCGTCACCAAGCCCGGTGACCACGTCGCCGATTGGTTCGCCGGTTCGGGGACCACCGCCGCCGTCGCGCAGCGATTGGGGCGACGGTTCGTGGTCGTCGACCGCGAGGGCGCAGCGGTCTCGATCATCGAAAAGCGGCTCGCGGCCCAACGCGGCGCCCTCGAGGCCACGGGAAACGAAGTCCCACCGCTCGAAATCGTTAGAGATCACATTTGATTCCGATCGCTTGCGGGTTAGGGTGCCCCGGGTGAAGATCCAGGAGTTGGGCGCCTTATGACGACCGCCGGATCAGATGGAACAGACGACGTTCGTGACGACGAAGCTTCGCGCGTGACGCTCGAAGCTTGGTTGGTCACCGACATCGGTATGGTGCGCGATCACAACGAAGATTGTGCGCACATGGAATCCCGCGCGGGCTTCTTCATCGTCGCCGATGGCATGGGCGGTCACGCTGCGGGCGAAGTTGCCTCCGCGATGGCCGTCGAGTCCGTACGCAAGACGCTCGAAGAAGCCGAACCCGAAATCTCGGCGTTCAAGCGAGCGCCGACCGATGCGGGCCGTCGCGCGCTCGTGCAGTTGCTCCAGCAAGCCGTCCTGGGAGCGCACCAAGCGGTGTTCCAACGCGGCCAGACCGAAGCCGACAAGCAAGGCATGGGCACCACGCTCGATGTCGTGCTCGTCGCCGGTGCCGAAGCATTCGTCGCGCACGTCGGCGATAGCCGCACGTACCTCATTCGCGATGGTCGCTCCTCGCAGATCACCACCGATCACACGGTCGCTGAAGTCCTCGTGATCGAGGGCAAGCTCACGATCGAAGAGGCGCAGGTCTCACCGCTCCGCACGATCCTCGTGAACGCGATCGGGGTCTCGGCCGATGTCGGCGTCGAGATGGCGCACGTCACACTCAAGCGCAACGATCGCCTGCTGCTCTGCAGCGATGGGCTGCACGATTACTTCCCCGCGGAAGAGGAGATCGCGCAGCGGCTCTCGGCCGAGAAGCCTGGCGATGCGATCGCCGAGATGGTCGAGCTCGCGAAGACTCGCGGCGGTCACGACAACATCACCGGCGTGGTCGTGCACGTCGTCGATGTCGTCGAGGGCGTGCCCGCGCAGCTGAGCGAGGATTCGACCCAGCCCGTCGACGTCGGCAATCCATTCTCCGCCGACGAGCCGACCCAGACCGCGTTCACCGCGGGTGGCATGACCGCTCCAGGATCGACCGTGTCGTTGTCGGCAGGCGGCCCGCCGTCGATGCCCGATGGCAACCGCACCGTGCCGATGCGCGCGATGCCCGATGCCGACGCGGTGACCGTCCCGCCGCCGATGAAGAACGCGCCCGCCGCTATCGATACGAGCACATCGATGCTCAGCGAAGACGAGGACACGAAGCTCGAGAAGCTCGGCACCGACACGACCGACGTCGATGGCCGGCCGATCGACAGCGGCAAGACGAAGTAGCTCGGCCAGACGCCGGTGCCGCTGGTGTTGCGCGCCGGCTCCGCATGCGCGGTCGAATGCCCATGCCGTCGTGGTATGTCGAGAGCCACATGACCTGGGTCGTACCAACCGAGCTCGAAGACGCGGTCCTCGCAGCGACGCAGGCTGTGATCGGCGACGCGCCTCTCGCGCCCGCGAAGTTGCACGCGGCGGTGATGGATCGCTCGGAGCGCTACACGAGTGATCGCGACAAGCTCGCCAAGCCGATGGATCGCACCGCTGACCTCGCGGCGCGCGCGGCGTTCTTCACGATCGCCGATGCGATGAAGATCGCGATCCCGCTCGGCGAGCTGCGCGGCCGCGGTGCCCTACCCGCTCGCACGTTACGTGTCCTCGATCTCGGCGCTGGCTGCGGCGCGATGGGGCTCGGCCTGATCGCGTGTGATGTCGCGATCGACTACCTCGGGCTCGACCGCGATGGCGATGCGCTGAGGATCGCCGAGCGTGCGATCCGCGGATTTGCCAAGGCGCGCGCGATCGAAGCGAAGGTCGCGGTGCGCAGCTGCGATGTCACGAAAGAGCCGTTCGAGCCGGCGGACCTCGTCGTGATCGGCACGCTGCTCAACGAGCTCCCGATCGCGCTCCGGCTGGCGCTCGTGCAGAAGGCGCTCGCCGCGATCGGTGACGAAGGTGCGGTGATCATCATCGAGCCCGCCTTGCGCGAGACCTCGCGCGAGCTCCACCTGCTGCGCGACACGATCCTCACGATGGGTGCAGCACACGTGTTCGCGCCTTGCACGCGCACCGCGACGCCGTGCCCGATGCTCGAGCGCGATGTAGATTGGTGCCACGAAGAGCGGTTCGTGAAGTTGCCGCCGCATACGGCCGAGGTCTCGCGCGTCACGCACCTACGCGACGTGACGATCAAGTTCTCCTACCTCGTCTTGCGCAAGGCCGCGACGCCGCTCGTCGAGGCCGGAGGCGCCGCGTGGAGGTTGGTCAGCGCGCCGGTCTCGCCGAAGGGCAAGACCGAGGTCCTCGGCTGCAGCGATGCCGGCCACAAGGTGATTCGCTTGATGAAGCGCCACCGCAACGAGCAGACCAAGGTGCTCGAGCGCGCTCGTCGCGGCCACGTGCTGGTCATCGACACGCCACCGAACGTCGAGCGCCTCGAGGTGCTCTCCGAGACCTCGCTCCTGCTGATCGATGCGAGCGCTGCTACAGAGAGAGAGTAACGTCGGCGAGCCCGCCCGCGGCGACGGTCACCGTGCCATGCGCGACGCGCGCTGCTTGTCCGCCTCGCGCGGGCAACAGCGCCATCACCGCGAACGTGCCGATCGGGACATCGCGCAGCACGACCTGACCGTTCGCCTCGGTGATCGCGTAGTAGGGCTGCGGCGGCATGACGACGATCGCGAGATCTTCGTCAGCCTTGATCGCGGTGATCGTATCTGGGTCCAACATCAGCGCGACCTCGTGGCCAACCACCGGTAGCAGGATCGGCTTGTCGATCGCCGTCTTCGCGACTTGCTCCGGCGGAATCGCGAGCGGGCGCGCAGGCTCCAACGCCGCGTAGCCGAGCCGTTGCGGTAAGTCGGCGGCACTCGCGAGGATCACGGGGGTTTTCGGTGGCAGCACGAGCACGTGCGGCGCGAGCTCGCATCGCGCGATCACGATGCGCGCTTGCTCGCTCGGCATGAAGGCCTTGCCATGGTCGACATCGATCATCACGATCACGTCGGGGATCCCCCACGTCGTCGTCGGTGCGACCGCCGGCACCTTCGCGGTGTTACACGTCGTGCGTCCCGGCGAGGCTCGCGCGGCGACCGGCGTATCTTTCCACTCCACGCGAACCTGCGCATCGCCCTTCGCGAACGCGCCGGCCTCGACGCGATAAGGCCCGCCCACCGGCGAAGGTGGCGCGGCCACGGGCGGTGCGACCGGCACGACGGCGACGGCCGAACCTCGCGCGTCTTCGACGACGTGCGGCTTGTTCGCACCCGAGCATGCGGCGATCAGCAGCAGGGCGTACCTCACCACGCGTCGACCTCCGCGACCACGGTCGCAGCATCGGCGGCGAGGTCGTTGATCGCCGGACCGCGATAGTCCGCGCCCGCGAGCACGACGCGCTGGGTGCGCGCGACCGCCGTCGCTTCACGCACGCGGTCGCGATGGCCGACCGGATACTTCGGCAGGCCCTTCGCCCAGCGCACCACGCTCGCGTGAACCGGTTCGAACGCAGGCACGCCGAACGCGCGGGAGATGTCTTTCGTGGCTTGCGCGATCAGCGATGCATCGTCGAGCGCGGTCGCCGATGGATCGCGTGCGCCGCCGAAGATGCAACGCAACAACGCGTGACCCTGCGGCGCTCGCTTTGACCACACCGTCGATTCGAAGACGACGCCGAGCACGCGTAGATCTTCGCCCTGCGCGACCAAGAAGCCGAAACCGTCGCGGGCGGGCGGCACCGCTGCCTCGGGGACGCCGAGATACACCAGCGCGACCGGGGCGCGCTCGAAGACCGCGAGCTTCGCGGCGAGCTCGGGCATCGCGCCGACCAGGGTCGCCGCATCGGTCGCCGGGATCGCGAGCACGCAGCCATCGTAGGGCTCGCGATTCACGAGCACCCCACCCTCCACCGGTTCGATCGCCTTCACGGGCGTCGCGAGCTCGACGCGGCTGCCGAGCTCGAGCGTCAACGCGTCGATCATCGCACCGAGACCGCCGACCGGCGCGTGCATGCCGCTCGCGGTCTTCGCAGGACCGGTGCCGCGCCGCTTCGCGATCAGCGCGCGCACCTGTTGTTTGATCATGCCGCGGAACAAGCCGCCATCAGCGTCGAGCGCCGCGATCCGCGGAAAGCCCGCCTCGAGGCTGACCTCGTGCGCATCGGCGGCAAACACCCCGGTGACGAACGGCGCGATGATCGCGCGCGCCGCCTGCGGGCCGAGGCGCCGCGCCGCGAAGGCGTACATCGATTCATCCTCGCCAGCCGGGCGATGCGCGGCGACGAACGGCTCGCGTAAGAGGTCGAGCTTGCCGCGCCAGGTCAGCAAATCGCTGCGCACGAACGACACCGGATCGCTCGGCAGCAGCCGCAACGTGCCATCGATGTAGATGTATCGGCGCTTCGCGGCGGGCTGCGCCTTCTCGGTCGCGAGGCCGAGCTCGTTGCACAAGGCGAGGGCACCGTGCGGTGGGCCGCCGAGGAACGAGCTCGCCGCGTGCTCGCGCACGAAGCCATCGCTCTTGGTCGTGCCGACGACGCCACCGGCGCGCGGCCCCGCTTCGAGCACCGTCACGTCGTGGCCAGCGATGACCAGCGCGCGGGCGGCGGTCAAGCCGCCGAAACCGCCACCGACGACCGCCAGCTTCTTCCGGACCGTCATCGAGCGGAGAGCTCTTTGACCGCGTTCACCATCGCTCGCACGTGTTCGGGATCGGTGTCGGGCAGGACGCCGTGGCCGAGGTTGAAGATGTGACCCTTGGTGCCGGCGCGCGCGAGGATGTCGGCGACGCGGGTCCGGATCTCGGCAGGCGATGCGAACAGGGCGCCGTTGTCGAGGTTGCCTTGCAGCGCGACGCCGTCACCGACCCGGCGACGCACTTCATCGATGCCGACACGCCAGTCGACGCCCAGGACGTCGGCGCCGCTGGAGGCGTAGTCGTCGAGGTAAGGAGCGCAGCCGTTGACGAAGTAGATGATCGGCACGTTGCGCGCCGGGCCAGCCTTGAGATGCGCGATCACCTGCTTCGCGTAGCGCAGCGGATATTCGCGGAAGTCACCGGGCGAGACGATGCCGCCCCAGCTATCGAACAGTTGCAAGCAATCGGCGCCTGCGAGCGCCTGCGCCTCGAGATACGTCGCGCAGGTGCGCGCGAGCTTGTCGAGTAGCGCATGGGCTTCCTTCGGCGCGCCGTACAGCAGCTTCTTGGTGTGCGCGTAGTCCTTGCTGCCTCCCCCTTCGACCGCGTAGGTGAGCATCGTCAGCGGAGCGCCTGCGAAGCCGATCAGCGGCACGCGGTTGTTCAGCGCCTGCTTGATCTTGGTCACGGCCTCGAGCACGTACGGCACGGGCTCCGGCACGACGAGCGCGTCGATCTGCGCCTTGGTCCGGACGGGCGCGAGGATCTTGGGGCCCGAGTCGGGGAACGCGACCTCGAGGCCCATGCCGGGCAACGTGATCAAGATGTCGCTGAACAAGATCGCGGCATCGAACCCGAACTCGTCGATCGGTTGGAGGGTGACCTCGCACGCGAGCTCGGGATTGCGGCACAGCTCGAGGAACGTCGCGCGCGCGCGGACCGCGCGATATGCCGGCAGGTAGCGCCCGGCTTGGCGCATCATCCAGACAGGGGTGCGCTCGACTTCTTCACGCCGGCACGCGCGCAGGAACAGGTGGTCGACCATCGCCGCTAGTGTATCTTGCGTGCGATGGCGAGCGAGCCCACGGCGATCGCGATCGCGCCGCACGGAGCGTCTCCCGCGCTCGTGGCGCTGATCGAGCGCCTCCGGGCGAGCGAAATCGCCGTCACCTTGACCGACGAGCTCGGTGCGGCGGCCAGCCTCGCGGTTCATTCGCCCGAGGCGCCGCCGTGCATCCTGCTCGATTTCGAAGGCGCGTTCGACGAGATCGAGGACCGCCGCCACGCCGCGACCGCGATCCTGCGCACCGCGGCGGCGATCCCCCATGTCCTGCCGATCGCGGTGACCTCGCAGGCCGATCCTCAACTGATGGTCACGTGCGTGCGCGCCGGCGCGGGGGATGTCCTCGATGTCCATCTCGAAGGCACGGCGAACGCGCATGCCTTGATCCTGCGGGTCTGGCACCGCCAGCGCGAGGCTGCACGAACTGCGGGCCTCGCCGCGCGCCTCCGCGCGATGGTCGAGGACTTACTGAAGGACTTGATCAAGACCGAGCGACGTTCGATCGCCCTCGAAGAACAGCTCCATCCGTCCGGGGCCGGCGAGACCCGAGAGCCTGCCGTGCTCATCGTCGAGCGCGACCTGCGCCTCGCCGACGCACTCGCCGACCAGCTCGAGGCCGCAGGCGTGACCAGCTACGCGTATGCCTCGGGCGATGACGCTTCACGCGAGGCGACGCGGTTGGCCGTCGATCTGGCGGTCGTCGCCGCGCAGCTGCCCGGCATCGACGGGCTCGAGACCATCCGTCGCCTGCGCAGCCACGCACCTGGCTTGCCCGCATTTCTCCTCACTTCCGTCCCGGATCCCGAGCTTGCGGCCCGTGCCGCGGACCTCGGCGTCGTCGGATTCGTACAAAAACCGCTCGCGAACATCCCCGAGGTGGTGGCCCGGCTTGCCCAGCTAGCCCGCGAATCCCTGGTCCGGAGCCGCGAGCACACTTACCTCGAACGGATCAAAGAGCGTCACGAGCGTGTTCTCGCTGGGTACCGAGCGTTGCCTCGCGACTCATAAAAAGCCTATGATCTCGGCGACCGTTTAATGGCCAGCCCAGCCACGAGATCGACGCTCAGTATCAAGCTTCGCTGCACCTCGTGGCAGCAGCTGGCGACCATCTACCGCCGCGACCTCAGCCGCGGCTCGATGTTTCTCAAGGCCTCGACCCAGCCGCCGCTCGGCACGCACGTCAAGATCGATCTCGAGCTCCCGAGTGCGACCGTGCTCGAGCTCACCGGCACGATCGAGCAGCACGTCGTCGATCCGCAGCGCGGCACCGGGGTCGAGCTCAAGCTCGAAGCGCTCCCGACCAAGACCGTGTGGTTGATCGAGAGCGCGCTCGCCGCCGCGAACAAGGTGCGCGCGCAGACCGCGGTGCCGGTCACGCCCGGTGCGGTCCGCGCCGCGACCAACAACGACGCGCCGGCCGATTCGGCCTCCGCGATCAGCGAAGGCGAGAACGTCGCCGAGGCCGAGCAGGAGCTCATCCGCGCGCTCGAGGCCGAGGCCGAATCGCTGCGCAAGCTCAACCCATTCCTCGTGCTCGGTGTCGGGTACGAGACGACCGACGGCGACGTGCGGGCGGCTTTCGGCGAGCTCACCAAGCGCTATCACCCGGATCGGTTCGCGCGGTATCAGTCGACCAAGCTTCGCCAGATCGCGGCGGAGATCTTCATCCTGATTCGCGACGCGTATCGCAAGCTCGCCGATAGCGAGAGCCGCCAACAAGTACGCGCTACCGTCGGTGGTCAGCGCGGTCAAGCGCCCGCGCAATCCACCTCGGGCGTCCGCACGGCGACGCCGCCGATGGGGATTCCCCGGACACCGCCGCCCACGCCGCGGCTGTCGACCCAGCAGATCGCGCGGGTCGCGGTGCCCCCCCCGCGGGCCGATCGCGGGGCCGATCGCGCGGATCGTGTCGAAGCGAAGATCGACGTCACGCCCGCACCTGCACCGCTGCCGGCCAAGCCGCCAACCACGCCGCCACCGAGTGCCCCGCCGCCCGAGGCTCCGACCAGGCCCGGCGCGTACGATGCGCCGACGAATCCGAGCGGACAGAGCGCGCAGATCGCTTCGACCCAGCTCGCGCGTCCCGGCGACATCGCGGCGAACGTCGTCGAGCGCAAGCAGAGCACGCGGATGCCGGCGCTCACCACGCCGATGCCACCGAGCGGACCGATGCCGATCATCGATTCGAATCCGCGGCGGCCCTCGACGAGCCCGGTTGGCGAGGGCAGCGATACCAGCGCGCAAGACCAGTTGATCGACGAGGGCAAGCTCGACGATGCGCTCGCGAGCTATCGCGTGCTCGCGAAGAAGAATCCGCAGGATCGTGCGGCCCGCGCCGGCATCGAGCTGGTCGAAGGGCTCAAGGCGATCGCATCGCGGGACCGGCTCGAAGCCGCGCAGCGGTTCGAATCCGCGCTCGAGATCGATCCGTCGAACGAACGTGCCGCCCGCGAGCTCGCTGACATGCGGCGCCAGGCGACGAACGAGCGCAAAGGCCTCTTGTCCCGGTTGATGGGGAAGAAGGAAGGTCCCCCGTGACGTCCAACAAGATCATCGGTATCGATCTCGGCACCACCACCTCCTGCGTCGCCGTGCTCGATGACAAGAACACCCCGAAGACGCTCGTCGCAGCGGATGGCGAGCGCACCACACCTTCGTGGGTCGCATGGACGGCCGCGGGTCAGGTCACGGTCGGCACGCGCGCCCGCCGCCAGGCCGTCACGAACCCCTCGGCGACCGTGTACGGCGCGAAGCGCTTGATCGGCCGCAAGGTCAACGCCGAAGACGTCGCTTGGTTCGCGCGGCTCGCACCGTTCCGGATCGTCGCGGCGCCGAACGGCGATGCGTGGGTTCGGGTCCACGGCCTGCCGATCAGCCCGCAAGAGATCGCGGCCCACGTGCTGCGCCGGATGCGTCAGGTCGCCGAGGAGGCGATCGGTGAGCCGGTCACCCGCGCGGTCGTCACCGTGCCCGCGTACTTCGACGATGCGCAGCGCCAGGCGACACGCGACGCTGGTCAGATCGCCGGCCTCGACATCATCCGCATCCTCAACGAGCCGACCGCTGCGGCGCTCGCCTACGGGGTGCATCGGCATGCCGAGGGACGCCGCTTGATCGCGGTGTTCGATCTCGGCGGTGGCACGTTCGATATCTCGATCATGTCGGTCGACAACGGCATCTTCGAAGTCCTCGCGACCGGCGGTGATACGGCGCTCGGCGGCGAGGACTGGGATCGCCGGCTCCAGGAGCGCATCGTCGACGAAGTGTTCGATGCGCATCGTATCGATCTCACCGGCATCCCGATGGCGATGTCGCGGCTGCGCGAAGCCTGCGAGGCCGCGAAGAAGACGCTCTCGGTCGAGAACGAGACCGTGATCCAGCTCCCGTTCCTCGCGAACGATCAGCACGGCGCACCGATCAACTACGAGAAGCCGATCACGCGCGCGATCGTCGAGCAGCTCACGCAGGACCTCATCGATCGCCTCGAAGCACCGTGCTCGCGTGCGCTCGCCGATGCCGGCCTCGCGGATGTCGAAGAGGTGTTGCTCGTCGGCGGCATGACCCGGTGGCCGGCTGTCCAGGCGACGGTCGAGCGGATCTTCAAGATGAAGCCGAGCAAGGGCGCGAACCCTGACGAAGTCGTCGCGCTCGGCGCCGCGGCGTACGCGGGGATCCTCGCCGGCGATACCGATGACGCCGCGCTGCTCGATGTCACGCCGCATGACCTCGGCATCAAGGTCGGCGATTCCGGCTTCTCGGTCGTGATCCCGCGCAACTCGATGTTGCCGGTGCGTGCTCGCAAGCTGTTCGCGACTACCGCGGCCGATCAAAAGTTCGTGTCGATCGATGTCTACCAGGGTGAGTCCGACACGCTTGGCAAGAACCGCAAGCTAGGCCAGGTCGTGCTCGACGATCTGCCAGCCGGCCCTGCTGGCTCAATCCGGGTCGAGCTCGTGATGACGGTCGATGTCGAGTCTCTGCTCAGCGTCACCGCGCGCGAGCTCAAGAGCGGCCGCGAAGCGAGCGTGACGATCCGGCCTTCGGGCGGGCTCTCGCAGCGCGAGGTCGTCGAGATCATCAATCGCCGCCGCCAGGAGAGCTCGGTCGCCGGCAAGCTGCCCGAAGGGGACGGCAACATCGTTCGGGTCGCCACGCGCGAGCAGCCGGTGATCAAACCCGACGACGAAGGCTGATGGCGGGTCCGGTCGATCCGGCGGTCTTGAAGGTCGCAGATGCGGTCGGCGCGCTGATCGAGTCGTGGGGCTTCAAACGCAACATGGGCCGGATGTGGACGGTGCTCTACCTCGAGGACCATCCACTGACCGCCGCGGATCTCGGCGAGCGGCTCGGGATCTCGACCGGCTCGGTCTCGATGGTGCTCACCGAGCTCCTCAACTGGGGCGCGATCAAGAAAGCGTGGGTCGTCGGCGAGCGCCGCGAGCACTACGAGCCCGAGACCAGCCTTTGGAAGATGATCTCGCGGGTGTTTCGCGAGCGCGAGCTCAACTGGATCAAGCAGGCCGCGGATCAATTCGCCGAGGCGAAAGCCGAGATGCCTGGCGGGGCTGATGCGCGGCGCACCCTGATCGCCGAACGGATCGCGAGCCTCACGAACCTCGCGCAGGTCGGTTCGAACCTGCTCGAGTCCATGCTCGAGGGTGAATCGATCGATAGCCTGCCGCTCAAGACGATGGGCGAGCTGGTCAAAGACCCCAAGAAGTAGTGACGTCTCGTGATCATCGCGAAGGATCTCAAGAAGCACTTCAAGGTGCACAAGCGGCCACCCGGCTTCGGCGCCGCGGTGAAGTCGCTGTTCTCGCGCACGTACGAGACGGTCAAGGCCGTCGACGGCGTCAGCTTCACGATCGAGCGCGGCGAGCGGGTCGGCTTTCTCGGACCGAACGGCGCCGGCAAGACCACGACGCTCAAGGTGCTCTCCGGCCTCCTCCATCCGACCAGCGGCGAGGTCACGGTCGAGGGCTTGGTGCCGTTCCAGCGCTCCGCCGAGCTGCTCACGAAGATCACGCTCGTGATGGGCCAGAAGTCGCAGCTGATCTGGGATCTGCCACCGTCGGAGACCTACGCGATGAACCGCGCGGTCTTCGACGTGCCGCAAGCGCAGTTCGACGCGACCCTGAAAGAGCTCGACGAGCTCCTCGATCTCGGGCCGCTGATGGCCAAGCCCACGCGCCAGCTCTCGCTCGGCGAGCGCATGAAGTGCGAGCTCGCGGCGGCCCTCCTCCACCAACCCACCACGCTGTTTCTCGACGAGCCGACGATCGGGCTCGACGTCGCGATGCAGGTCGCGATTCGCGACTTCGTTCGCTCGTACAACCAGAAGCACTCCGCGACCGTGCTTCTCACCTCGCACTACATGGACGATGTCGTCGCGCTCTGTCCGCGGATCATCGTGATCGATCGAGGCACGCTGATCCACGACGGCGATCTCAAGGGCCTGATCAAGCAGATGGATCCGGACAAGCGCGTGTCCTTCACGACGGACACCGTGATCGACGACGAGGCGCTCGCCAAGCTCGGCCACGTCCATGCCAAGGAGGGCAAGCGCGTCACGCTCAAGGTCTCCGAGAGCGAGCTGCCAAACACGGTCAGCTACATCCTCGCGACGCTGAAGGCGAGTGATCTCGCGATCGAAGATCCGCCACTCGAGGACATCCTTCGCACGATGTTCGGCAAGCAAGCCGCAACTCCCGTAGAAGCCCCGCCGTGAGATCCGCAGCCTCGCGCACGATCCGCGCACTACCGACGTTGCTGCGCGTTGGCGTCGCCGAGACCGTCGCGTATCGCGCCGAATTCATCGTCTGGATCCTCACCACGACGCAGCCGCTGATCATGATGTCGCTGTGGACCAGCGTCGCGAAGGATGGCGCCTACGAGGGCTACACGCCGAGCAAGTTCGTCGCGTACTACCTCGCGACCCTGCTCGTCCGTCAGCTCACCGGCAACTGGGTCGCCTGGCAGATGATGGAGGAGATCCGGCTCGGGACGATGGCAATGCGCTTGTTGCGGCCGATCCATCCGTTCGTCACCTACACCGCGAGCCACCTCGCGGCGCTGCCGTTTCGTTCGGTCGTCGCGCTGCCGCTCGTCGTGATCTTGCTCGTAACCTCCGGTGGGACCTCGCTCACGCACGATCCGCTGCAACTCGCGGTCATGCCCCTCACGATCGCGATGGCGTGGCTGATCACGTTCGCGATCCTGTTCGCGATCGGTTCGCTCGCCTTCTTCATGACCCAGACCATGGCGATCTCGACGGTGTACTTCGGGTTGTTCTCGCTGTTCTCGGGGTACTTGTTACCGCTCGACCTGCTGCCCGCGCCGATCGCGCACGTCGCCGCGTGGCTGCCGTTCCGGTTCACGCTGAGCGTCCCGGTCGAGCTCCTCACGCACGACCTCGATCACGCCCAGGTCGCACACGTGCTCGGCTCGCAGGCCTCATGGACCGTCGCGCTCGTCGCGTTCGCGCTGTGGTTGTGGCGAGCAGGCGTGCGCCGGTTCGAATCGGTTGGAGGTTGAGGTGAAGCGCTACGTCCGGCTGTTGACGATGCAGCTCCGGATCAGCCTCGCCTCGGCGATGGCGTATCGCGCGAACTTCTTGATCGAAGGCGTGATGTCAGCGGCGTGGCTCGCGCTGACGCTGTTGCCGCTCTACGTACTCTACAGCCATCGCAAGAGCGTCAACGGCTGGGACATGCCCTCGGCCGTGATCGTGATGGCGTACTTCACGGCGCTCCGCGCGGTGCTCGAGGGCATCATCAGCCCGTCGCTCGTCGATCTCGTCGAGCGGATCCGCAGCGGCTCGTTCGACTACATCCTGTTGAAGCCGATCGACGCGCAGATCATGGTCTCGGCCTCGCGCTACGAACCGTGGAAGGTGTTCGATCTGATCGGCTCGGTGCTGATGGTGATCTACGCGTTTCGCCAGCGCGGAACCGTCCCCTCGGCGTCCGAGATCGCGCTCGGGCTCGGGCTGTTCGTCGCGGGCGCGATCGCGATGTACGCGCTGTGGATCGTGTGCGCGGCCGCTTCGTTCTGGGTCGGCCGGCTCGATAACCTGATGTACTTGCTCGGTGCGATCTTCGATACCGGACGCTGGCCGGTGTACGTGCTACCGGGCGCGTGGCGGCTGGTGTTCACGTTCGTGATTCCGATCGCCGTGATGACCACCTTCCCCGCGATGGCGCTCCTCGGCACGCTCGGCGTGGAGCGCGCGGTCGGGTCGATCGTCGGCGCGTTCGCGCTGCTCGCCGTGAGCCGCCTGGTCTGGCGCCAGGCGATCCGCAGCTACACGAGCGCGTCTTCTTGAACGCGACTTCGCGGCCGCTGCTCGATCGGCCGCTCGGGTCGCAGCTAGAGCGTCTCGAGGAACGCGATCAGATCGGTGATGTTCTGTTCGCTGAGCTTCGCGGTCTCGGCCATGCCGTGGACGGCGCCGCGGTCGCGCAAGAGCGCCTCGAGGGTCGCCGCGCTGCCGTCGTGATAGTACGGCGCGCTCGCGGCGAGGCCGATCAGGCTCGGCGTATCGGCGTTTTTTAGAGTGGAGGTCTGGAACGCGTGGGTGGTCTGATCGGAGTATGTCGCGCCATCGTGGCAGCTCCGGCACCCGACCTCGGCCGAATCGAACAGCTTCTTGCCCCGTGCCACCATCTGCACGTCGCGCGTCGGTGCGTGGGGAGCCGGCAGCACGACGAGATACGCCGCGAGGTTCGCGGTCTGGGTCTTGTCGAGACCGAAACCACCGAGGCGCTTCATGGTGGTCGCGAGGCTGGTGGTGAGATCCTTGTCGCCGCCATCCCACTTGTAGGGATGCGTGCCGGCGACGCGACCCGCGAGGAGTGGCGTCTGGAGCGTGTTGGTCTCGATCTTCCACGACAGGCCGTCTTCGCGACCATCGGGATGGCAGCTCGCACACGCGAGCGCACCACCCTGCGAGATCGCCGGCTCGGCGCTGTGGAACAGGACGAAGCCTTCGTGCTGCTTGTCGCCGAGCGCCGAAGCGACGAGCATCGGCCCCGGATCGAGCTTGCCGGTCGTGGCGAGCTCGCCCTTCGCATCGACCACTTCGATCTTCTCGACGTTGCGCGTGAACGAGCACCACACGAGCACGTTGCCCTCGGCCGTGATCGCGACGCCATCGGCGCCACACTTGTGGTTGCCCGAGGTGAGGTTCGTCGTGATGCCTTCGGTGATGCCGACCTGCGAGGCGTTCTTGACTTGCAGCAGCGTATCGGTGCCGAGCCCTGCGACGTAGAGCGCGTCGTGATGCGAGTCCCACGCGAGGGCGCGCGGCTGATGCTGCGCGATCGTCGCGGTCGCTTGCGTGGTGCGCTGGCGCTCGAGGCCGAGGAACGCGAGCTGGTGCGTGATCGGCGGCTCGAAGCCCCCGCCGTAGCTGCCGGCGTTACCGCCATTCGCGATCTGGACCGGCGTCTCGCGCTGGAACGGCACGACCGCTTCGTGGTCGCCCATGAACGTCACCGCGAAGGCGGCGCGCGCGAAGCTCTCGCCATCGCTGCCACCACAGTGGCGACACCGACGCGGTGCGCCCGCGGTCGAGAGCGCGACATGCTCGGCGCTGTGGGTCTCCAGGAGGTCGATCTGATCGACCGTGCCGGTCTGAAGATATGCCACGAGCGCACGCGTGCCATCGGGCGATACCGCGAGGCCACGGGGTTCGCGACCGAGCGCCGTGCGCCACCGCTCCTTGCCGGAAGCAGCGTCGAACGCGACGAGCGCGCGATCCGCGATGGTCGTGACCATCACGGTTTTGGTATCGGGCGACAACGCGATGCCGTAGGGCTCGACCGGCGTGGTGATCCACTGGCCGACCTCGAGCGTGGTCGCGCTGACCTTGACCACGGCGATGCGATTGGAGAACCGCGCGGCGACGTACGCGAGCTTCGCGCTCGGGTCGTAGACCAGCATGCCGGGATTCTCGCCGATCGCGAGCGTGGTGATCGGCTTGCCGTTCTTGTCGGTCTTGATGAGGTTGCCGCTGTCGGCATCGATCACGAGCGCACCATCCTCGGTCGTGGCGATGCGCGATCCGGTGAGGAAGGCGGCGGTCGCGGTCGCGGCCTTCGCGCCACCGACCGGACGACCGCTCAGCTGGAAAGCGGGCGCGGGCGCCACGAACTCGGCGACCATTCGCCGCGCCATCACCGGATGGGCAAAGGCGACAAGACCGAGTGCAGCAACTCCGACCGGTGCGAGGGACAAGAGCGAGCGGCGCATCTGCATGGGTGAACGAACGACACGGGCTATCGATCTTATTTGCGCGATTCCTTCAGCTCGACGGTCGCCTTGAGGATCTTGTCGCCAATCAGCAATGAATCCGCAGCGATCTGACCACTGACGATCTTGCCGATGTAGGTGTAGCGACCATCGAGGTGGGGCGCGCGGGAGTGCATCGCGAACCACTGAGATCCGCCAGAATCGCGCCCCGCATCGGCGATCCCGATGCCGCCTTCCACGAAGCCGGGTCCATCGAGCGACGTGGCGGGCTCGGCTGGCGTGGTGAAGCCCGGGCCACCCGCACCCGACATCGTGGGGTCGCCACCCTGGACCACGAAGTTCGGCACGACGCGATGGAGCTCCAGGCCGTCGTAGAAGCCGCGCTTGGTGAGCGCGACGATCGTCGCAACATTCCATGGCGCGATGTCGGGGCGCAGCTCGATCACGAGCTCCCCCGCGGTCGTCATCACGTGCCAGGTAATCACCTTGTTGATCACCGCTTCGAAGTCGACCGGTGGCGGCGTGGCGATACCGATCGATGGCGTCGGCACGACCTGACCGAGCGCTCTCAAACATCCGGCCGCGGCGCGTGCACGCACGGGATGCCCCGCCAGCCCCGCGCGACACGCCTCGGCGCCGGCGATCACGACGTGCTTGCCGATCAACTCGTAGAGGCCGGAGGCGAGCTCGGGATCTTGTTCCTTGGCCGCGCGCGCGACGAGCGCGGTGTCGAGCTGCACGCGCAACGGATCGGCGCCGAGCGCGTCGTAGAGCGTGCCCGCGGCATCGACGGCCGTCGCCGCGATCACGACATCGTTGCTGCCGAGGGCCGCGGCGATCGCAGTGACTGCGGTCGCGCGATCGATCGCGCGCGGGTTCGCGGTGGCGAGCATGCCGAGTCCGGCCGCGCGCACGCGCGGATCTGCATGCTCGAGCATGTAGCGCATCACCGAGCGTTCGAACGTGTCGTCGCCGCGAGTGAACACGTCGGCAAGCGCGATCACGCGCAGGTGATCGGGAAGCTCGCCCTGTGTGAAGGTCGTCGCTTGCAGCGCACCGCGACCGATCGCGCCGAGATGATCGAGCCAGTGCATCGCGAGCGGCGCCACCTTGTCGCCGCGCTCGAAGTGCTCGAGCGCGATCGGCCGTGCCGGCGGATGCGCGAGCAGCGTGCGCAGCGACTCGGTGATGACCTGGATCTCGGTCGGCGTCCCCGCTGCGAGCTGCTTCCAGCGCACCGCCAGGTTTGCCGCGACGAGCGCACGACCCGCATCATCACCGTGCTCGCCCGCCAGTGCGCGCGCCGCTTCGACGGCAACTCGCCAATCGCGATCGCGCAGGGATTCTTCGAGCGCCGGGATGGCGTGAAGGTCGACACCGCGCTTGGTCACGCCCGCGATCGCGGTCGCGCGGATCTCCGGATCGGGGTCGAGGATCCGGGCCGTCAAGGCGGCCTCGACGTCGGCGTCCTTCGCCGGCTGGTGCTCGCGCGACAGCGCGTACGTCGCGGCATAGCGAACGTCGCGAACCGCATGCTTCGTCATCGCGACGAGCCACACCCGCGCCGGCTGCGAGAGTACGAGCTTGCGCCGCCCCATCCGCCCGAGCGCGAGCGCGACGGATTCGGGTTCTCGCGTGCGCTGCGCGAGCAACCCGACCTGGTCGGTAGCCGCGCGGCCGACCGCCTCGATCACCGCGACGAGCTGCGCGTGATCGAGGTTCTCGGGCCAGGTGACCTTGCCCCCTAGCGGCGCACTCTCGTCGAGCGAAGCCGCGAGGCCCAGGGCGGCGAATGCCGCCGTCGCGACTCGCGGTTCCGCATCCGTCGTGGCAGCGAGCAAGGTCGCGAGCGCGGTGTCGCCACCGATGCGACCGAGGCCACGCAGGGCGAGCTCTCTGGCATGGACCTCGCCCTCGCGCGCGAGCCCGACGAGATCATCGACGCCTGCGGCACGCGTTGCTTCGTCGCGCGCGACCCGGATCCGCAGCGCCGTATCGTCGGGCACGACCGGCTTGACAAGGATCGGAGCTCGGCTTGGACAACCGGCAGCGAAAACAGTTCCAGCGATCAGCAGCGCTCGCAGCATCGACGCGCATCGTACGCGTCAGCATCGACGTGGCCGAGGACTCGTGACATCGTTCTCGACATGCGCCTGTCGGTCCTTGCGTTGCTCCTCGCGTGTGGTTGTTCGCCGACCAAAAAAGCCGAGCCGCCAGCCAAGGGCTCTGGCGCGGATCCCGTCGAGAACACGGCACCGCCGCAGATCAAGCAGCCGGTCTCGAAGGAGCCGCTGCCCGCCCTCGCGACCGATACCGGCGGCGCGACCGGTAAGCCGCTCTGGCAATACGGTTTCGGCGGCATCGGCATCGACGTGCCACGCAGCGTGACCACCGATTCCAACAACGACATCTACGTCGTCGGCTACTTCGATGCGGAGATCGATTTCGGGCCGCCCGTCGGCGTCAAGAAACCCGCCGGCGGCTCGGACGGCTACATCACGAAGCTGACCTCGGACGGCAAGCTCGCGTGGGCGCAGACCTTCGGTGCGAAGCGCGATGACGATGCGAAGGGGGTCGCGGCGCACGGCGATCGGATCGTCGTCGTCGGCAACTTCCTCGACGAGATCCAGATCGGGGAGTTCTCGCACAAGGCGGTCGGCTCGGACGATCTGTTCGCGTTCGCGCTCGACAAGTCGGGTCAGCCTCAATGGCTGTGGACGCTCGGCGGGATCGATAGCGATGGCGCGAACACCGTGGCCGCGTCGCCAGACGGCGGCTGGATCATCGGCGGCTCGTACACCCAGAGCATCACGATCGGCACGAACGTGTTGAAGTCCAAGGGCAAGACCGATGCGCTCCTGATCAAGATCGCCGCCTCGGGCGATCTCGTGTGGATCAAGAGCTTCGGCGGCGCGTACGACGATACGATCCTCCACGTCGCGGTCGACGCGAACAACAATATCTACGTCGCCGGTCACTTCGCCGATACCTCGGACTGGGGTGGCAAACCGCTCAAGGCACACGGCGGCTCGGACAACGACATCGTCCTGGCCAAGTACGACACCAATGGCGATCACGTGTGGTCGAAGAACTTCGGCAACATGTTCAACGACGTCGCCGGCGGGCTCGCGGTCGATCCGGCCGGCAACATCACGCTCGTCGGCTCGTTCGAGAACAAGGGCCCGATCTCGTTCGGCGAAGGCGACGAGCACAACTCGCTCGGCGAAGCGGATGCCTACGTCGCGCGGTTCACCACCGATGGCAAGCTCGAGTGGGCGCACACGTTCGGTGCCGAGCGTCCGGACGTCGCGTGGGGCGTCGCGACGGATGCCGCGGGTAACTCCGTCACGACCGGCTGGTTCGAGAAGACCGTCGATTTCGGCAAGGGCCCGATCGAGAGCAAAGGCAACAAGGACATCTTCGCGTTGAAGCTCGACGCGAAGGGCAACGTCGTGTGGGTCAACACCTTCGGCGATCACGATCACGATCAAGGTCGTGGCGTCGCGCTCGACGACAAAGGCAACGCGATCGTCGTCGGTGCGTATCGCTTCAAGCTCGATCTCGTAAAGCCCGTGATCGAATCGAAACGCCCCGAGAATGACCCGGTACTCTCGAAGGCGCCGCGCCCGGATGTCGCCGTGGTCAAATTTGCTCGATGAGCGATCCTGCGTAGATCGGCAGGAAACCGCCCTAGCTGGCCTTTTTTAAGCCCGCACCCCGTTGCGTCGTCGAAGAGC
>JANXOP010000061.1 GCA_025357755.1 Kofleriaceae bacterium
GGTCGCACCCGCGCGGGTCGCGATGTCTTCGGCGTCGAGCGTGACGTGGACGGTTGCCTCGAACCGCTTGCCGCCACCTGGCAGCGTCACGAGCGTGACCACCATCGCCTCCGGCGCGATCACGGCGACCTTGCACGGATCCTTCGCGTTCAACATCGAGAGGTCGCGGCTGGTCCAGCACTTGAGGGGCTGGAGCTGGGTCTCGGGATGCGCGGTCGCACCATCGGGCGTCGAGTTCGCGAACACCTCGAGCGTGTCGAACGCGGCCCACTCCGCGGCGTAGATCTTGACGTCGATCGTCGCGGCCACGCCGTTCGAGTTGACCACGCGTCCGAGCGCCGGGAGTCCGCCGACCGTGACATCGAGCATCGGGCCATCGGTCACGATGACGTCGCGCGGCGCCGACATCGCGCCGGTCTGGGTCATCACCACCGCGTCGACCGCGGTGCCATCGGCGAGCGCATCGGCCGAATCGTCGGCGACGCGCACGTAGGTCCGCGGCATGCCGAGCGGGTTCGTCGTGATCGTGTGGGTATCGCTATCGCCCGCGGGCGTGACGTACAGCCCGAGCGACAGCATGCTCAGCCAGTCGTGCATGATGATGTCGAGCGATTGATTCTCGCGCAGGCCATCACCGTTCGAGTCGCTCGTCGCGAAGCCGTTCCAGATCTCGAGGCCGGTGAAGTTGTCGCTCCACAAGTTTTCCTCGGGCAGCCGGAGATACTCGTTCGGCACGTCTGCGTTCTGGTAGTCGCCAAAGATCGTGCGCTGGTCGTAATCGAACTTGAGGTTCGCGCGCGAGAACAGCGACTGGAACTCCGAGAGGCCGCTCGCGCGGGGATGATTGACTTGCACCATCTGCGCGCCGCGCGCCTTGAGCGCCGCATAGATCTCACCGGGGGTCATCGATTGGCCGAGTGCGGCGCCGCGCGCCCAATCGACGGCGCCGCCGTTCGCCGACGTGAGATCGGGCACGAGCGGCCAGGCGTTGATGTGACCGTACGAGAACGGCGTGGTCTCGACCCCCGACACCACGCGCAACAAGCGCTCGAGGTGGAGCTGCTCGACGATCGGCTGGAGGTTCGAGATGTAGTCGTGATCGGTGACCGCGAACATCTCGACCCCGGCCGAGACCGCACTGCGCACGCGCTCGTCGGACGGCACCGGCGAATCCGGCGAGTTGATCTGATGAACGTGCCAATCGGTCGCGTAGTAGCCGGGCGTCGGCACCACGTGATCGAGCTCGAAGGTGTACGTGCCCGTCGCGCTCACCGCCGCCGAGGCGACCGACCACTCCGTGCCGCGCGAGGCGTAGATCCGATACGTGCCCGCCGGCAGGAGCAGCGGCTCATCTGCACCATCGCCGAGATCGGTCGAGGTGCCGCGGATCGCATGCTCCTGCGTCACGATGCCCTCGGCGCGATCGTAGGTCTCGAACACCCGCTGATCCGGAAACGCCGAGTGATCGCCGATCACGACGAGCCTGCCGGGAATCGGCAGGCCGGTCGCGTGGTCGAGGATCTGGAAGTCCACTTTGAGCGGTGCAGGGATGGTGAGGTTGGTCGTCGCCGCGAACGGTGTCGGGGCAGACCGTCCGACATTCTTGACCTCGGCGCGCACGATCAGGTTGCCCGCGCTGGGCACCCTGCCCTGGTACGTCCCGTCCGGGGCGACGTCGAAGTAGGTCAACACCGGATCATCCGGCTTGCCATCGCCGTCGAGGTCGGTCGTCGCGCTGTCGAGCACGCCGTTCGCGTTGCCATCGAGGAACACGCCGACCCGGGCGCCGGCGGCCGCCAGGCCATCCGCGAACGTGACCTTGCCAGCGATCGTTTGCTCCTTCTCGCCGCGCGTGCGCTCGCGCCAGTACGTATCGGTCGCGCTGACATCGTGACCGACGACGACGTCGTAGCGTTGGAGCACGCCCGCTTTGGGTGGCAGGCGCAGCGCGTACTTCTCGGGGTTCAAGATGTCGAGCAGCGAGTCATTGTTGTTGAGCACGATCGACACGCCCGCGATCGAGGCCGCGACGACATGGGTGTTCGCATCCGCGTGGCGCGGGATCACGCCGTACGCGACGCCCGGTCCTTGGAACACGGTGTAGTCCGAAGGATGCGGCGTGCCGAGCGAGCTGATCACGCTGATGTCCGCGCGCTCGAACCCGAACACGTTCGACCACGATTCGGTGGTGCCACCGGAATCCGCGATCGTGCCCATGGGACCATCGATCTCGTCGCTGCCCGCGTTGTAGAGCGAGTGATAGACCGCGAGCACGGGCGAGCCAGGCTCGAGCACGTACGTGGTCGCGCACAGCGCGTGATCTTCCACGGTCGGATCGATCGCGAGCGGGATGTTGAAGATGCCGATGCCCTTGATGTTCAAGTAGTCATCGTTCGCGGCCTTGCCGATCGCGCGGAGTACGGCGACCCCGCCGCCCGAACCATCGCGGACGACCTCGATGCGATCCGGTTCGCATGTCCGGCCGAGCACGTACATCAGCGCGAGCTCGCCGAACTGATCGACGGTGCTGCCATCGTTCAACGTCGCATCGACGAGATTGCCGCCTTGCGGGATCACGCCGAGCACGCGCGTCGCGGCTTGCACGATGAACGTCGCTTGATCGTTCTTGAGGAAGTAGTCGCCGACGAGCCCGCTCTGCGCGGGACCGGTGACCAGCTGGCTTGCATCGGTCACCTGACCGGCGAAGGCGGTGGGTGCGGCGCCGGTGGGGTCCGGCAGCTGCGGGTAGTAGTTGGAGAGCTCGGAGACGTTGTCGCCGCAAGCGGTGCAGAGCCAGATGGCGGCCCCGAGGCAGATCGGTCGCATGCCCGTATCGTAAATGAAATGGTCGAACCGCCGGGCCGACAGGCCATGATCATTGCCGACCCAGGCCACCTATGGTCTGCTCCGCCCCGATATGAGCCGATCGGTCAGATGCGCAAAGCTCGGTGGTACCCATCCGGGGCTGCCGTACAAACCCTTCACGGACGCATTGGGCCAGAGGATCTACGACACGATCTCGCAAGAGGCGTGGAGTCAGTGGATCGAGCACTCGAAGAAGCTCGTGAACGAATACCGCCTCGATCTCACGACCAAGAAGGCGCACGAGACTCTCAAGGAACAGTGCGAAGCGTTCTTGTTCGGCGACGGCGGTCAAGCACCGCCCGATTACGTGCCGCCGCCCGCCGAAGCTCCGAAGGAGTAACTCCATGCGCGCGCGGTGGCGGCTCCTCTTCTGGGCCTCGCTGACCGCGCTCGTCGGCCTGTCGTGGGTGGCACAACGCTACGGTGCGCATCTCCTCGGGCTGCTGACCATGCCGGTGATCGGCATGCTCGTCGGAACGCTCGTCGCATTCGTCGCGATGGTCAGAAGCTCGCAAAGTCGCGGGCCTGCGTGGCTCGCGCTCGCGTGTTGGTTGCCGGCGGGAGCGGATCTGGTTCGCGCCCTCAGCTGGATCGGTGCGTTCGTCGCGGCCGATGGGATCGCCGCGCTGCTGTTGATCGCAGGCACGGTATCGACGCTCGGGATCGGCCTGTGGATCGCGTTAGCCGCGCCTGCGGTGGTGAAACTCGATGGCGATTGAAAGCGCCGACGCGAAGCCTTAGGGTGCGCTGAAATATGCGCCTAGCTGTTCTCGTCGTTTTGGTTCTCGGCTGCGCGAATCATCACAAGGGGCAACCAGTGGACGGCAACACCGCCGATGCGCTTCCGCCGACCGATGCGTGCGCTGCGGGCCTCCAGTGTTTCCAGGTCGACTGCGCGTCGATCAACCAGCCCCCGACGACGATCTCGGGAACGGTCTACGCGCCGAACGGCACGCTGCCGCTCTACGGCGTCGACGTCTACGTGCCGTTCGCCGATCCGGGCGCCCTGCCTGTCGGCGTCTCCTGCGACAAGTGCAGCGACGGCTTGCCCGGCGGCATCATCGTCTCCACCAAGACCGACGAGGCAGGTCACTTCGAGCTCAAGAATGTCCCCGCGACCGCGAACGTGCCGCTCGTGATCCAGACCGGCAAGTGGCGCCGCCAGCTCGTGCTGCCGAGCGTCGCCGTGTGTCAGGAACAGCCGCTGCAGGCCGTCGATACGACGCTGCCGAAAAGCCGCACCGATGCGACACCGCTGACCGCGACGGGCACGGGTGGCCAACCGAAGGTCGACCTGCCGTTCATCGCCGTGACGACCGGCGCGTTCGATGCGCTCGAGTGTCTGGTCTTGAAGCTCGGCATCGATCCGACGGAGATCACGAATGGCGCGGGGGGCGGTCACGTCCAGCTGTTCGCGAACAGTGGCGCGGGCGCGGGTCACGGCGAGGGCGCGATGCAGTTCGCGCCGACCTGGCCGGGTGGCGCGGGCCAAGCGTTCGGCGAAGCGCAGACGCTGTGGAGCACGAAGGACAACCTCTCGAAGTACGACGTCGTGATGTTCTCGTGCGAGGGCGGTCAGTATCAGGCGAGCAAGCCGCAGAGCGCGATGCAAGCCGTCCACGACTACGCCGCGGTCGGTGGCCGCGTGTTCATGTCGCACTGGCACAACATCTGGATCGGTGGCCAGGGCGGCACGCCGTCGCACGGCCTCGCCGATTGGGAAACGATGGCGACGTTCAACTACAACGCCGCCGAGGATCAAGACGCGACGATCGCCTCGGTCGACGAGACCAGCAACGCCAAGGGCCCTTCGTTCGCGACGTGGCTCGACAACGTCGGCGCCTCGACCGTGCACGATCAGGTACCGATCAATGGCGCGCGCTACACGCTTGCCTCGAACGATCCGACCAAGTCGGAGCGATGGGCGTTCATCGATCCGACGCTCGCCATCACCGCGAACCATGTCAGCGTGCAGGACCTCCAGTTCACGACGCCGGTCGACGTGATCCCCGAACAGCGCTGCGGCAAGGTCGTGTTCTCCGACATGCACGTGTCCTCGGGCTCGACCTCGAGCTCGGCGGTGCCCTATCCGGGCGGCTGCGCGCTCGATGCGAACATGCAGCTCGCTCCGCTGTCGCCGCAGGAGAAGGCCTTGGCCTTCATCTTCTTCGATATCGCCGCATGCGTCGGTCCACTCCAGTAGCGACGACAATCCCAGGACCCCGTAACTGGTGACTTCCGTTTAGCTTCCGGCGGCTTGCGCATGTTGTGCAAATGCAGGCGACCTCAGTTGCCGGCTCTAATCGAGTAGCCAGGTTCGCCTGCAAACTCGATCGAGCGATCAGGATCTTAGTGGATGCGGCCGGCGCTCGTAGTTGGCTCATCGCTTGCTCCAGGGGCCACCACGTATGAAAGCCCTCGGCCTCGCGCTGATCTCGCTGCTGCCGCTGATGTCGACCGTGTCGTGTGGGCAGTCAGCCGATTCCTGTACCGAGGGCGATCAATGCAGCGATGACGCTGACGGCGACGCGATGAACGCCGCTTACGAGGATGCGACGACCGACGCCAAGGCAGACACCTACGATTGCTCGGGCGTGCGCGTCCCGGACCGCAATGGCTTCAACAAGCGCGTCGTCCTGACATTCGACGATGGACCGAATCCGGCGACGACGCCGAAGGTGATCGAGATCCTCCACAAGCACCACGCGCCCGCCACGTTCTTCAACAACGGCATGCGCTATTCGACCGCGGCGAAGGCGCTCGCCTACCAGATCGCTCACGACCCGGACTTCCTGCTCGGCAACCACACGCAGAACCACATCAACCTCGCGGTGCAATCGGCGGCGACGGTCACCAGCGAAGTGATGAAGACCGACGCGCTGATCAAGGCGGCCGGCTCGAACATGAAGTATCTCCGCTTCCCGTTCGGCAGCGCGAGCTGCGCGGCCAAGCACTACGTCGAGGGCCTCGGCTACACGGTGGTCGGCTGGCACATCGATAGCGCCGACTGGTGCTACGCGGCGGGTAATGGCTATTGCAAGCCGGCGACGTTCCAGTACGTCGACGATGCGCTCCGCAACGACATGATCGGCTTCATCATGCAGCAGATCCATCAGAACAATGGCGGCATCATCTTGATGCACGACATCCATCAGTCCACCGCGGATCACCTCGACGAGATCCTCACCCGGATGGAAGCCGATGGCTTCACGTTCGCGCGCCTCGACGACAAGACCGTCTTGCCGAAGCTCAACGGTGTGCAGGTCAAGTTCATCGGCGACACCTGCACCACGAACAGCGACTGCACGTACACCGCGAACGGCGCGCCGGGCACCTGCTCGGCCGCAGGCTTCTGCACCGCCGCCTGCACCACGACCTGCCCGGATGCGAATGGCAAGGCCGGCACGTTCTGTATCGCGAACCCGGCGGGCCCGTCGGTCGGCATGTGCGTGGCGAAGTCGGCGCCGCAGAACAACAGCTGCGCGCTCCTCACGCACACCTCCGCGCGGACGCTGCCGCGGTTCTCGGATCCGAACGTCTCCGCGCTCGTCTGCGCCCCGAACTAACTCCCCGAACGACGTAAGCTGACCGCGTGGAAGGCGTCGCGCTGTTTCGCTGGCTGCCGAAGCTCCGCATGCCGTGGGTTCGGCTCGGGGCTTGGCCCACGCCGATCGAGAAGATCGTCGTCGATAGCCGGCCGATCTGGATCAAGGACGAAGGAGCCTCGAGCCCGCTCTACGGCGGCAACAAGGTCCGCACGCTCGAAGCCTGGCTCGGCCACGCGCAGGCCGCAGGATTCGAAAAGATCTGGGCGATGGGCGCGTATGGCTCGAACCACGCGATCGCCACGATCCTCCACGCGCGTGCGATCGGGCTCGAGGCCGGCGCGATCTTGTTTCCTCAACCGCGCAGCGAGTGGGCCGAGGAGAATCTCTCGGCGATGGTTGCGACCGGCGCCGATCTGGTGCGCCTGCGGAGCGTGGTCGGGGTGCCCTTCGCCGGGTTGCGCATCGCTCGGCGCGACCGTCGCGCGATCGTGATGCCACCTGGAGGTGCGACGCCTGTCGGCACTTTCGGCGCGATGTCGGCGGCGTTCGAGCTCGCGGAGCAGATCCACGCCGGCATCGCGCCCCCTCCTACCCGGATCGTCGTCGCGATCGGCAGTACATGCACGAGCGCCGGGCTCCTCGCCGGGTGCTCGCTCGCGCACGCGATCGGAGCGTGGCCGTGGCCGGTGCCGATCGTTCACGCCGTGCGCGTGACGCCGTGGCCCGTGACCTCGCGCGTGCGCACCGCCCATCTCGCGCTGCGCTCGTTGCAACGAATCGCGGAGCTCGGCGGACCGCGCAACGAGCTAGGGCTCGCACAGCTCGTCCGCCGGCTCGTCGTCGATGGCGAGGAGCTCGGCTCCGGCTACGGCGTCGTCACGCGCGCTTGCGATCGAGCGATGCACAGGCTCGCGAGAGCTGGCGCACCGCGGCTCGATGGCGTGTACAGCGGCAAGGCGAGCGCCGCGCTGCTGCGGCTGCACAGCGCGAACATCGGTCCGCTCATGTTGTGGTCGACAAAGTCCACCGTACGCTTGGCGCCCGCGAGCGATCTGCGGGGCGCACCTGCCGCGGTGCGCGAGTGGCTTACTTCGCGTCCGTGTTGACGCGCATCTTCGCCGGCTTCTTCTCGGCTTCGCGGTCGGCAGCTTCGATCATGTACTGCATGCACGGCTTGAGGGCGCGGTCGGTCGCGACGAACGAGTTGTAGTACTCGGGGTCGCGGCTCTTGATCGCGACGGCGAGCGGCGCGGCTTCCTGGCAGTTGCCAGCCTTGACGAGCGCAGCGACGCGCGCGTGCTGGTCTTTGGCCCATGCGAAGTTCGAATCGGGCGCCTTCGCGACGGGCGCCGGGACTTGGACCGGAGGCGGAGGCGGGGACGCGGCGATCGTCGACGACGCCTGGCCCATCGCGGCACCAGGCGCGAGCGGCAACGATCCGGCGCCCGTCGCGGAGGGCACGTCGGCCACTGGATCCGATCGATCCGACCGAGCCGACGTACGCTCGCCGGACTTCTTGTAGTCGTCGTTCTTCGCGACCTTCGCTTCATCGAGATCACGTGGTTGCAGCTCGCGATTGTCAGACTGCACGTACGCGGCCTTCGACGCCGGCTTCGCGAGATGTGGCGCGGGCTCCGGCTTCGGCATCGCCGTTGGAGCCACCGCTTTGGTCGCCACGGGTGCAGCCGTGCCTTTTTCGGTCGCGGAGGCACCCCCCATCGCACCGCGATCGGCGCCCGTGACCGTCTGCGTTTCTTGCTGCTTGTCCTCGGCGAGCGCGACTGCCACGCCATCGACCCCCGAACCTGCTTGGTTTTGCAGGTTCGACTGATCGGTCGCGGCCGACGGCGCCGCGAGCTGACCGACGGTCGGCTCGACCATGCCCTTTTCGCCAGTGCGCAGATAGATCGAGCCGGCGACGCCCACCACGAGCACGAGGGTCGCGGCCGCAGCCATCGCGGGATGACGAACGAACGACTGGACGAAGCGCGCGAACCAACCCTCGCGGGCGGGTGCGTCGCTCGCCGCGGCTCTCACCTTGGGCGCGCGGTGCGCCGCTTCCTGGAGCAGCTGTGCGGAGATGGCTTGCGGCGGCTCGAGCTGGAGCTCGAAGATCCGGCTCGAAGCCACCTTGGTCCGAATGACCTGCTGCGCGGACTTGAGGTCATCGAGCGCATTCCGGTCAGCCGGGTGCGCCTCGAGATGCGTGGTCAGGCGCTCCTGATCCGACGAGCTGAGCTCGCCGTAGAGCGCGCCGACGAGCAGCGCATCGATGTCCTGGCGATCCAACACTTCTTTGGTCCTTATACTACGCATGTACGCACGGAGCGACCCGGCGAAACGCCAGGGCCGACGAGCCCTTGGGACCCGTCAACTCGCTCTTCCTTGCATTACAAACGCAGGCCGAGGCCCGAGGATCTAATTTGGAGTCGCACCTCGTAAGGCGCTGAAAATGTTCGACGAAAGTTCAGTCGAAGCGGTAGAGGATCGTGATCGCGAGGCAGTGGAACTCGGCGTCCGACGATTGCGTGATGACCTTATCGACGATGTCGAAATCCGGGTGGGTCCGGATCCAGTCGGTGATCGTCTCGCCGAGATACTCTCGGTCCTTGGCTTTGGTCGCCGAGAAGATCTTGAGGCCAATCTTGGCTTTTTCCATCTACGCCAGTCATCGTACCCCGTAACTCGCGACCGAGCCGCTCATGTACGCATAAGAAACCGTGTGGAAACAACCTAGTCGTTGTTCGCAGCGCAGCTCCACGAGACGCCGCTGATCGTCCACGAGTCATCCCCGCAGACCGAGGCCGAGACGTCCTTGGTCTGAACGCCACGATCCGCGGCGAGCGACAGCTTCGCGCTGTCGGCGTGGACCACGCGGCGCGTCTTCGACTTCGGGGCGCAGACGACCTCCCACGACAGCGAACAATCCACGGGGATCGAGCACGAGTTCTTCACCGTGAACTGCACGCTGTCCTCGTCCTTGTCGACTTGATCGAACGTGGTGCACTCCGCGATCGATTTCTTCGAAGCCGCCGCGGACGAGATGAAGATGCCAAGAGCGAGGGCGCATGTCGCCCATCGCGCCACAGTCGTGGAACGCATAAACCAAGCCTTTGGCCAGACCCGCCTGCGCGCTGCGTGATGCAACTGCGCGGCGTTTCGGGTTCGCAGAGTGAGACACCGGCAGGCGCGTACGGTTCCGGAATTCTGCCAAACTGCGGCAATGCCGAGTCCCCTCGACGTTTTTCGTTCCGATGCACTCGCCGGTCACGTGGCGCTGATCACGGGTGGCGGTACTGGGATCTGCCGTGGCATCGCACATGCGTTTGCCAAGCTCGGAGCCGACGTCGCGATCGTCAGCCGTAAAGCCGAGGTGATCGCGAAGACCGCGGAGGAGCTCTCGCACGAGACCGGACGCTCGGTGCTCGGTCTCGTCGGCGATGTCCGCGATGCCGAAGCGATGGCGCGCGTCACGGCGGAGGTCATCGCGAAGTTCGGCAAGCTCGACACGCTCGTCAACGGCGCGGCCGGTAACTTCCTCGCGCCGGCCGCCGCGCTGTCGCCGAACGGGTTCAAGACCGTGATCGAGATCGATCTGATCGGCACGTTCAACTCGTCGCGCGCCGTGTTCGAAGCGCTGCGCACGAGCGGCAACGGGCTCGTGCTCAACATCAGCGCGACGCTGCACTATCACGGCACGCCGCTCCAGATTCATGCGTCGGCGGCCAAGGCCGGCGTCGATGCGATCACGCGTAACCTCGCCGTCGAGTGGGGCCAGTTCGGCATTCGTTCGTGCGGCATCGCACCGGGACCGATCGGCGATACCGAGGGCATGAAGCGGCTCGCGCCGGGCGATGCGGCGGAGCGCGCGAAGAAGGGCATCCCCGCGGGCCGGTTTGGCACGATCGAGGAGATCGCCGCGGCGGCGGTGTTCTTGCGCTCGCCCGCCGCGATGTACATCACCGGACACGTGTTGGTGGTCGACGGGGGCCACTGCATCGCGCTGCCGTCGATACTGTGAAGCGACGCGGAGGCGCTTCGCGCGTCGGCAGTGCGAACGCGCAGCCGTCACCGCTCGACGTGGTGATGCCGGCGCGCGCGATCTCGATGGAGCTCGTGAGCGGGCGCGGTCACTACGAACGCGTGCTCGCCGCGGTGCTCGAGGCGAAGGTCAGCATCTGGATCGCGAGTGCGAACGTCAAGGAGCTGATGATCGAGGGACCGCGCGGTGCGCGCAGGCTGCGGCGCGATCCGTACGTGTCGATCCTCGGCGAGCTCGACCGACTCGCGAACAAGGGTGTCGAGCTGCGCTTGTTGCACGCCGAGATTCCCTCGCGGCCCTTTCGCGCCGAGATCGCGAAGCATCCGCGGTTGCTCGGCGACGAGTGGCTCCGCCGGTGTCCGCGCGTTCACTTGAAGACCGTGATCATCGATGGCGCGGTGATGTACCTCGGCAGCGCGAACTGGACCGGCGCCGGGCTCGGCGCGAAGGGCAGCGGCCGTCGCAACTTCGAGCTCGGCTTCATGACCACCGACGAGCCGCTGCTCGATCAGATCCAGGGGCTGTACGAGCGGATCTGGAGCGGCGGCGAGTGCGCTGCATGTAAGTTGCGCGAGGTGTGCCCCGGTCCGCTCGACGAGATCGGCAGCCGGCCCGTGCAACCGCCTGTAAAGCTTCGGAGAACGAAGCAGTCACGTCGCCTGTAACCGCGGAGGCGTTCTCGTGCACGATCGAGGTAGTGACCGTGGCTGCGGCCTATGTCGAGGACGTGATGCTGGTGGACCGGTGCTTGACCGGCGAGCCTGCAGCCACGCGTGAATTGTTCCGGCGTCACCGCGTGCGCGTGCACGCGAGCTTGTTCCGCGTGCTCGGTACGAATCGCGATATGGACGATCTGCTGCAAGAGGCCTTCATCCAGGTGTTCCAGTCGCTGCGCGGCTGGCGCGCGGAGGCCAGCCTCTCGACCTGGATCGACCGTGTGTCGGTGCGCGTCGCGTATCGGTACCTCTCGCGCCGCGGCCGGCAGGTGCCTACCGATCCGATGATCGACGACGAGTCCGTGCCGGGCGGCGACCTGACCGATGCGCGCCGCCAGCTCGCGCGCGACGGGGTCAGGCGGTTGTACGCGGTGCTCGACGAGCTCGGCCCGGCCGCTCGCCTCGCGTTCACACTGCACGAGATCGATGGGCGACCGCTCTCCGAAGTAGCCGAGCTCGTCGGCTCTTCGGTGACCGCGACCAAGCTGCGCGTGTGGCGCGCGCGCAAGAAGATCGAGACCGCCGCAGCTGCCGATCCGGTGCTGCGCGAGTTCCTCGCGGAAGGGATGGCAGCGTGAAGCTGTCCAGTAAGATTCCTGTCGAGCAGCTCGATGAAGAGCGGCTCACGAACATCGAGCGCCGGATCGTGATCGGCGTGTCCGAGCGCGTGCCGGAACGCGTGCCGCATCGCGGGTTCGCGTTTGCCGCGGGCGGCATGCTCGCGGTCGCCGCGGCCGCCCTGATCGGCTGGAAGCTCCACACGGTGCCCGCGATCGCGCCGGTCGCGATCACGCCGCAACACTTCGCGGTCGCGAATGGATCGACGATCTCCGTCGACGGTGCGACCCTGGGAGGTACGGCGAGCTACGACGTGGCGCGGACGCCGACACGCGTCGAGATCCAGATGCAGCGCGGCTCGCTCGAGCTCGCGGTCGTGCACGATCCGCATCGGTCTCTCGTGATCAGAGCCGGCGACACCGAGATCGAAGACATCGGTACGAAGTTTCACGTCGACTTCGATGGGGCGAGCACGATCGCGGTGCGCGTCACCGAAGGTGAAGTGCAGGTCACGCGACGCGGCCAGGTCGCGCGGGTCTCCGCCGGCCATGCGTGGACGACCGAGGCAGGGCTCGTCGCGCTCGCGCTGCTCGATGATGCACCGAAGGTGGTAGCCGCTGCGGACCCGGTCGTTTCGCACGCGCCTGTCGTCGCGCATGTCCCGGTCGTCCGGCCGCCGGTCCCTCGCGTCGGGACGGTCGCGCCGCCACCGCCACCACGTGTAATCGAGCCCCACGTGGTCGCCACGGTCGATCCGTACGTCGAGCTGCGCATCGCGATACGCTCGGTGCCGCTCGAGCTCGCACCGACGATCGATGGCCACGCCGATGCCGCGACCGAGATCGCGAAGCTCAAGAAGATCGCGTATTCGCCGACGACGCTCGGTCCCGAGGCCTCGGCCGCGACCTACCAGATCGCGGTGCTGCTCTATCGGCCGCTGGGTCAGGATTCCGAGGCGCTCAACACCCTCGAGATGTATCGCCGTCGCTTCGCAGGCGGCAAGGAGATGCACGCCGCGCAGTGGCTGCGGGTCCGGATCGAATGCAGCCACACCGTCGACGAGGCCTGTCGGCGTGCGGCCTACAGCTATCAGCACGAAGTCACGTCAGGGCTCGCGAGCGAGGTCGCGATCCGGATCACGAACGCTCAGTAAGGGTTACACTTCTCGGATGGCCGCACAGGTCATCCTCGATCTAGCGGGCGATCATCAACTGGCGCGTGATCTGGCAGCCGGCGGCGTGTTCGTGCCGGGTTGTGCTGCGCAGATCTTCGAGGAGGTCGAGCTGATCGTGCGATCGGGGACCACCGAGGTCATGGTCGCGGCGCGGATCGTGTTCGTGAACGCGAGCGGTGCGGGGCTCGAGCTCCTCGCGGTCAGCGCCGAGCACAAGCAGCAACTCGCGGAGCTCGCCGCCGGTGAGGTCGCGCCCGAGCCCGATCCAGAGGCCGAAGACGAGACTCCCGAGCAGCGCAAGATCGCGCGCAACGTGCACGAGCGGCTGCGCGGCCTCACGCTGGTCCAGCAGATCAAGCTGGCCGGCGCGGGTGAGGCCTCGGAGCGGATCGTGCTCGAGCGGATGTACGGCAAGACCGTGTGGGAGCCGCTGCTGCGCAACCCTCGGCTGACTCCGCCCGAGGTCGCACGCATCGCGCGTATGGGCGCGCTGTCGCGGCCGATGCTCGAGCTGATCTGCACCAACGGCGCGTGGCTCCAGGTGCCGGAGATCCGCCGCGCGCTGCTCTCGAATCCGCGCCTCTCACCGGACCAGATCACCCGCGTGCTCCGGATGCTGCCGAAGCACGAGCTCAAGCTCGCGGCCACGCAATCGAGCTACGCCCAGGCCGTGCGCGATGTCGCGAAACGGCTGATCCGCGACCTCCAGCACACCTGATCACCTACACCAAGCTGCCCGTCCTGGGCCATACTGCGCTCATGCGTTTGGCGGCCTTGCTGTGTTTGATTCCGGGCGTCGCGCTCGCCGGTGACAATCGGTGCGTCGACGTGCAGTTCACGCCGACCGACAAGCTGCAGATCGTGGCGTGGGTCGAGACCGCCGAGGGTCAGTACGTCGACACGCTGTACATCACGCAACAGACTGGCAGCTTCGGCCTCGGCAATCGCCCGGGTCGCTTCGACTTCAACAGCGGCCCGCTGTGGCCCTACGGTCGGCGCATCACGACCTTTCCGGTGTGGTCACATCGTCACGGCATCGCGTTTCCGTACGTGATGTTTCAAGACGACAAGCTCCCCGACAACACCGACTTTCAGGACCCGTTCTATTGCGACACGCTGCCGGTGAACAGCGCCGGCGGATGTGGCGAGTACGGCCTCAGCCATCCCTTCAACCAGAGCTCGACCGAGGCGCACTTCTGCCAGCCGCTGCAAGAGCACGAGGGTGGCTGGGATACCGGTACCTGCGCGACGATGGCGTACACCGACAAGGGTCGGTTCTCGACGGACCTCTCGAAGACAACCGGCTATCCACCGCGCTCCGATCTCGCGCGCACGACCAACGATGCGGCCTCGGTCGAGATGTACAAGCTGATGAACCCGTTCGACGCGGTGTCGCAGCCGACGCCGGTCGGTGGCTCCGCGACGCACGCGCCGTGGGCGGCGACGATGGGCGCCGGTGACTACGTGATGTACGTCGAGACCTCGAAAGAGTCCGACATGAATGCGTCGTACAACGCCACGACCTATCCGTCGCCGTCGCAGATCGCGTTCGGCAACTACGGCGTGCCCTATCGCGGCCAGCCCTCGGTCGTGTATCGCGTGCCTTTCTCGGTCAGCGCCTCGACGACGTCAGCGGCCGTCACCGACTACTACGGCTACGGTGATCCGACTGGCAAGGATGGCACGGTCCGCCCGCCCGACGGAACGATCACGGTCGACACGCCGGGCTCCGGTGGTGCGCGGCTCCAGCTCGTGAGCGATGGCAATCAGATGTATCGCGTGCGCGTCTCGATCGATCCGAATGAAGGCGGCCAGCCGCCGTCGGCTCCGACCCAGCTCGCGGTCACCGACGTCCACACGAACGATCTGTCGGTCGCGTTCGTCGCGCCCGGCATCGGCACCGCGCAGGTCACGGGCTACGAAGTTCGCATCCGCGCGTTCGACGAGATGACCGAGGCGAACTTCGCGGCTTCGATGCCGGTCACCGCGCACGTCACGCCGACCGCGCCCGGTACCCAGCAGACGTTCGATCTCGATGCGCTGCTCCCCGAGACCGATTACTGGATCGGCGTGCGCGCGTACGACAACTGCCACAACGCCGGCCCCGTCGCGATCACGCACGTCCGCACCGCCGCGCGGACCTCGGGCTCGGTCGATGCGTGCTTCGTCGCGACCGCGGCCTACGGTTCGATCCTCGCGAACGATGTCGAGCTGCTGCGCCACGTGCGCGATTCGTTCTTGCGCACGAACGCGCTCGGCGAGCTCGGCGTCGAGGCGTACTACACCTTCGGCCCCGCCTTCGCGGGCGTGATCGGTGACTCGGAGTTGCTGCGCCAGAGCGCCCGCGCGGTGCTCGCGCCGATCACGGCACGCGCACGCACGCTCGCGTTCTGAGTACGATGGGCGGGTAGTCCCGCCGAGAGCTGCTCGTGTGGGGTGCTCCTGCGCCGTACCGCCGGTCTCGACGAGGATGGCGATGCGTCCCAACTCGACCAGCCTGATTGGCTTCGACGCTCGAGAACGTGCTCGTCCGGCTGACCTATCGGGTTCGCATCAACACGTGATCGGGTAACTACGGGGTTCTCGAGGTATTCGGGGATGTCGGCCCGTGTCGGTCTCCGATACGGTGGTCGGTGATGGTTGGATTTAGGGTGGTGGTAGCGGTCGCGGCGTTGGCGTGGGGCGCATGTGGCGTCGAGACCGACGAGAGTGCGCAGGCACTGCATGCGCAGCCGCCTCCGCCCATGGTCGGCGGTGAGTTTGCGGTGACCACGTTGGGAGAGCTGCCTGCGACCGCATCGAATGGCACCACGTTCCTGCTCGTGTGGGACGATGGTGCGGATATTCTCAGCACGCGGATCAGCGCGACCGGGACGATGATCGATACGACGCCGATCGCCATCGCGACCGCGGCTGGCAAGCAATGCGCCCCGCAAGTCGCGAGTAACGGCACCGACTATTACGTCGTGTGGGTCGATCAATGCGAGACCGCTGGCGCGAACATCGCGGGTGCGCGGGTCACGAGCGCGGGCGTGGTCGATGCGACGCCGCTCCCGATCGCGACGACTGCGAACGTCGAAGACCAGCCGCGCATCGCCTCGAACGGCTCGGACTACCTCGTGGTGTGGCATCAAGCCGCCCAGAACATCGACGATGTCTACGGCCAGCTCGTGAACCACGACGGCACGGCAACCGGTAGCACGCTCGCGATCGCGGCGACGGCCGGTGTGACCGAGATGCAGCCCGCGGTCGGCTCGCTCGGCGGCAACTACCTGGTGACATGGTCCGATTTTCGGAGCCTCTCGACGTTCGATATCTACGCGCACCGCGTCTCGGCGGCGGGCGTGATCAGCGATCCGGGCGGGTTCCTCATCACGAACGCGGCTGGGAGCCAGAGTCTCTCGGCCGTCTCGTCGAACGGCACGAGCTATCTGGTCGTGTACGAAGACTCGCGCTCCGTAGCCAACATGATCGATCTCTTCGCGGCCGAGGTCTCGGCCGACGCTCTGGTCTCGATGGAGCTCGTCGTCTCGAACGCGGTGGAACATCAACTCGACCCCGCAGTCGCTTCGAACGGCTACGACTACTTCACCGCCTGGGAGGATAATCGCTTCACGCAGGATATCTACGGCACCGCGATCGCGAGCGGGTCGGTGACCACACCGGGCGGCTTCGCGATCACGAACAGCCAGCTCGCCGAGCGCCACACGACGGTCAGCTACGACGCAGCGGCGAACGGCTACCTGCTCGCCTATCAGCTGTCCGTTGTGGGGACGCCCGAGATCACGTCGACCACGCCGATCGCGATCTCGCGCGCCTCGTCCTGCAATGCGGCGACAACACGATCCAGGCCGGTGAGCAATGTGACGACGGCAACCTCGTCGGCGGTGACGGCTGCAGCTCGACCTGCACGCTCGAGGCCGGCTTCACGTGCTCCGGCAATCCGTCCTCGTGCGCTGACATCGACGAGTGCCTCGCGAACAACGGTGGCTGCTCGCAGGACTGCAAGAACACGGCAGGCAGCTATCACTGCGAGTGTAACGCTGGCTACACCCTCGCCAGCGACGACGTCTCCTGCAACGACATCGACGAGTGCGCGACCGCGAATGGCAACTGCGCCCAGACCTGCACGAACGCGATCGGCAGCTACGCTTGCTCGTGCGGCTCCGGCTTCGTGCTCGCGGCCGACCACCTCGCCTGCGACGACGTGAACGAGTGCACCAGCAACAACGGTGGCTGCGCGCAAGCCTGCGCGAACACCGTCGGCTCGTTCAGCTGCGCGTGCCACGCCGGCTTCACGCTGAATTCCGATGCGATCGGCTGCACGGACATCGACGAGTGCGCGACCGCCAACGGCGGCTGCTCCGAGGTCTGCTTCAACACGCCGGGCTCGTTCACCTGCGCGTGCGCCTCGACCGAGGGCCTCGCCGATGACGGCCACACCTGCATGACCTGCGCGGCCGGCTTCCTCGG